>CAXNCW010000072.1:0-5688 GCA_964200955.1 Legionellaceae bacterium | reverse complement strand
AGATCTTTTCTGGTCACCGGATTTTTTAAGAAATTATTTAATACTTTCGTCGTTAGTGTTAATGCCTGTTGTGCTTGTTGATTTTGTGTTGCAAGACTAATAATAAATGTGCCCTTAGTTAATAATGGGGTGATGTTGCTGTTGATGTTATAAGTTAAGCCATATTGTTCGCGCACGGTATTGATGAGTCTTGATGTCATCGTTGGTCCACCTAAAATATAGTTACCAACTAATAATGGAAAATAATCTGCATCGTTGTAAGTAATACCTAAGTGTCCTAGTAATAATAATGTCTGGGTTGTCGGAAAATTTATATTGATGATTTTATGTTGCGTTTTTGGTGGTAATGCTATGTTTGGTGCTGGGATGCCAGTTGGTAATTTGGCTAGTAATTTATCGGTGATTGCATGAGCTTGTTCTTGATTGATATCTCCAGCTAAAACAATAGTAGCATTTGATCCAACAAAATAGCGTTTGTAAAAATTACGTACATGCCAATTATTAATGTTGGTTACTGTTTTAGTGGTGCCAATTACAGAATGTGCATAGGGGTGATGTTGATAAATTGCATTTAACATCGCATCATTACCTATGGAATCAATAGATTCTTCATCGTGTTTTATAGTTAGCAATAGGCGATTGCGTTCATTATTTAAAGTACGTGAAGTAAAATCAGGATGATTAATAATTAAAGCTAAAGTTTTTATGGCTTGTTGTAATGCTGTTTTGTTAGTTAAAGTGCGTAAATGAATGATTATCATATCTTTTGTGGTTGACGTAGCAAATTGGGCTCCGATTGTCGCAAATTGTTCTGCAATTTGATCGGCATTGAAATGATTGTTGCCTTTATCTAATAAATTGGTGGTTAATGCACTTAAACCAAATTGGTTGCCATCATAAGCAGAACCAGCAGTAAAAGCAATATTAATATCTAACATGGGTATCGAGGTTTCTGAATATAATATTGCATGAGCATTGTTTGCTGTTTGCCATTTAGTTGTAACGAATGGATCAGCATTACTGATAAAGCTGCTGAATAATAAAATTATGGTAATGGATATGCTTTTCATGTTTTACTCTATTTTTTAATAATTAAAGATTGTGGATTTAAATATGCAATGGTGAGATTGTTGTCATTAAAATAACGTTTCGCAGTATCTTGAATTTGTTGCGAGGTAATTGTTTGAATTTTTTCTAAATCAATATGGCCTTGATTTGCATTTAAATTTAACGTAGTTAAGATCCCAAGTTCCATGGCTTGTATAAACACTGAATCACGATCGAAGGTTTTTTGTGCAATAATTTGTGTTTTAACTCGTTCTAATTCAGCTGTAGTGACAAGATGTTGTTTGAGATTAGTTATTTCTTGTTGAATTGCTTTTAGTAGCATCGTATTGTTAGATTGTTGTGTGGGAATAGCGTTAATTATAAATTGTGTTTGATAGCGGGTAATTAAGTTATAATTGACGCTAATAAAGCTTGCAATATTTTTTTGATGAATTAAATTTTTAGTTAAACGTGAACTTTCATTGGCATCAAAAATTCCAGCGATTAATGTTAAAGCATAGATATCTTCAGGATATCTGGTGACAGTTTTAATACTAGGTACGGTATAGCCAAGTATAATCATTGGTAGTTTTGCTGGTAAATTAACTTGTACTGTTTTAGTACCAAGACTACGTGGTTCTACTTGAGTTTTACGCATATATGTAGGGCGTTTTGGTAGTGTCTGGAAGTAATGTGTAGCTAACTTAAATGCTTTATTTGGAGTAACATCACCAATAATAACTAAAGTGGCGTTATTAGGTGCGTAAAAATTCTCATACCATGCCTTAACATCAGCAAGTTGTAGATTTTTTAAATCATGCATCCAACCGATAATGGGGTAATGATAGGGGGAATTAAGATTGGCTATTGCCATATAATGTTCAAATGTTAGTGCTTGTGGATTATTGTCTGTACGTAAACGTCGTTCCTCACGAATAACTTGAAGCTCTTTATTTAAAGACTCTTGATCTATGTGTAAATTACGCATGCGATCTGCTTCTAATTTTAATGCGATACTCAATTTATTGGCCGGTACTTTTTCAAAATAAGCAGTATAATCATAATTAGTAAAAGCATTTTCTTGGCCGCCTATATTCGCGATGATTTTTGAAAATTTGCCTTGAGGATATTGTTTTGTACCTTTAAACATCATGTGTTCTAGAGTATGAGAAACTCCATGTAAGCCATTCGGTTCATCTGCGGCACCAACATTATACCAAATCATAGATACAACAATTGGTGCACGATGATCTTCTTTTATCAGGATTTTTAATCCATTTTTTAAAGTGATTTCGTGAATTAGCTTGAGATGATGTGGTTGCGAAGCGTTAGTTGGAGCAATGATAAAGACCAATAATAACAATGTCAAAAAAATATGATGCATAAATTTACTCAAAATCTAAAAAACTATAGAATTTCATATTTTGATGATTTTGTATATAGTTTCTTTCATGTTACCAGCAATGAATAGCGCCTTTGTGATAGTGCGAGCACACAAAAGCATGAATAAGCACCGAGATCGCGCTCGCATTATCATAAAGGCACATTGTACTAAACGCTTTTTTGTACTTGATGCGGGGGTATTATGGGTTTTGCTTTTTTCTGGTCATGGATCGGACAACTAGAGGAAGGTTTAATTCTATCAAGATGGTTAAATTTATATCTTTTAGGGTCGTAGAGCTTAGGTGATTGGTTGTTTTTTTTGATGAAAGTTTAACAGATTTTGCATGATGAAACGATTTTGGTAAACTGCAGGCGAAAGCTATCCCCCAAGTTTTCCTAGGTTCTTTAAAAATTTGATGAATGTGATAAACCAACTGTCGTACTTCCATCATGAGGTATCCCATGGCGTTGGACTATGTGATATAGTTGGATAGATCATCTGTACTTTTTCAAGGTGACCAACTTTGCAATGTTTACACAGGGTTACATCAATACCAACAATGCGTTGCATAAGCTCAGCTGTAGATTCACGAGCTGCTTCTTTATTGATGCTCTGAGCAGATAAAGTGTCGCCTTGGATTTTCGAAATGGGCCTTTGCAATAAGTTGAGTTCCAAGGGTTCAACAGCGGCATCAGTCGCATGCATATTACTCATTGGCGGCGCTACAGGTATTGCGGTCATTTTTAGAGTAAATGTATGGTGTAATACGTCGTTACTCGCTACATCGTATTGTTTGTCCGTGGATAATAATGACCGAATCAACGCGATATTTTTAGCCTTCACTGAGTTGGCAAGAAAACCACAATAGCGTACACGCATGAATCCATGAGGTAAGATATGCATTAAATATCGACGAATAAATTCATGGGTATCAAGTGTCATGATTTTTATTTTATCGTTATCACGAGAGTCTCGCCATTTAAAGCGCACCTGATGCTCATCGAACGATACGAGACGTTCATTGCCAATGGTGGTCTTTACAAAATAGCGTGCTAGATATTCCATGCCACCTTCTGCACCATTAAAGGGCTCCTTAGCATAAACATTCCATGTTTTAGGTGTCAGAGTGGCTTTAAACTTCATGAAGTGCGATTCTTCTGCTAATTTAGCAATGCAGCCTTTAAACTGCAGTTTCTGATTTTTAAATGCTTCGGTTAACTCAGTTAGAAACAGTTTACCAAACAGTTTGGCCATGACTTTGACTGGGAATAAATAATCGGGGTTTTTAGATGCGCTCCATTGTGTTTCGCCATCGATATCACAGAGAGCTCCCGCAGGAACCATGCAATGTAGATGAATATGTTGATTGAGCTGCTGACTCCATGTGTGCAAAAAAGCAATCATCCCCATTTGGCCATTAAGGCGTTTTTTATCATGCCCCAATGTATTAACAGTCGCCCATGCTGCCTTGAACAATAGGTTATATATCACTGCTTGATTGTAGGATGCAATTGGATTTAACTCGTGCGGCAAAGTAAACACCACGTGAAAATAAGGTACTGGCAACAACTCTGCTTTACGTTCTGCTAGCCAGCGTACTTTTTTAGGCGCTCGGCATCTAGGACAATGGCGATAACGACAAGAATTGTAGGCCATCTCTAATACGCCACAGTGATTGCAACGTAACATGTGCCCGCCTAATTGAGCGGTTCTACAACGAGAAATGGCGTTAATCGCTTTGTGTTGGCTAGATGACACACCGTGAGAGGCAATATAAGCATCCGCATGCAGCGAGAATATATCGGCCAATTAAACTCTGTATTGATGGCTCTACCAGACTGAGTACACATAAGAAGGACAGCTGATGCGATTAAAGGCTGAGTTTTTCTATAGGTGATTGAATCTGTTGAAGCGTTTTATCAGTCATACGTAAGTAGCGTACGGTTGATGTGACAGATGAGTGCCCCAAAAGCTGCTGAATGGCAAATAAATCCGCCCCTGATTCAAGAGTATGGGTCGCAAATGAATGTCTGAGCGAGTGCACGCCACCCTGTTTTTTAATCCCAGCCGCAAGTTTAGAGCGTTGATATACTTTGCTAATACTGGAATAAGACAAGACTTTTCTTATGGAGCTCAAAAAAATAAAGTCGTTATCTTCTTTGGTTTTAGGCTGTTGCTTGCAGCGTATTTGTTTCCAATACGTGCACAAAACACTTAACATAGTAGGGGACAAAATTACATATCGGTCTTTATTGCCTTTACCGCACCGAATATGAATAACAGAACGGCCACGATCGATATCGCCAATGCGTAATGTTGCCGCCTCAGAGGCACGTAGTCCGGCGCCATAAATGGGAGTTTAATTATCACCTCGAATCAACCATTTAGTCAATGGGATACAATTTTTCCAGATAGCATGATGACTGTAGCTGCCGTTGATAGATTAGTACATCACGCAACAATTTTAAATCTTGGAGGCGTAAGTTATAGAGCTAAAAATCAAGAAAATTTATATAATCAAACCTAAAAAACCATAATATGTCATAGTTAACCACAGGATCAACAGTCCTATTCGCACAGCATTTAATCGTGTTCCTGGACTATTGATTTGTGGATAACTATGGATTATTTAAATATATATCATTAATCTTTAATAAATATTGGAAGAAATACGGGAGGAATTATGTACAAATTAATATAATATTGTATAATTATGAAATAGAGGTAAATCGGTAAAGTTAGTTGTCGTCATCGGTAAAGCTAGTTGACACTTAGCATTTATATTATGATTCAATACAAAAATATTATCATTTACCATAAATTGTATAAATTTTAAGCGGTGATCCACTGCTGAAGATCGCGGTGTCGTCTGATGATCCACCCATCTATAATTTAATAGCAGTAAGGCTTTTAACGATCACCGCCTCTTCACCAAAACTATCACCGCTCATTCACCGCGATTTTTTTCAAAAAATATCTAAAAACACCAGATTTAACTATATAAATCAAATAGTTGAATTGCATGTTTCCAACTTGCGAAAGGTGTGCAGGCCTATAGCTTGTGTATTATTATATAATTAATGATTTTTGATTTTTGATTTTGAAATTTTAAATTGAATTTTATTCATTTTTTAGCGCATTTTTTGTTGCGTGTTTGTGACAAAATTATTTGATATTTTATCGTAATATATTAAAGAATAACTATATTTGATGAGTGATTTTTTAATTAATAACTAAAATAATTCTCTTATAATATA
>CAXNCW010000071.1:0-5760 GCA_964200955.1 Legionellaceae bacterium | reverse complement strand
ATAAGCGATGGTACCTGCCAGAACGATTAAATCAGCCCAGCTAAGCTTATTGCCATATTTTTTTTTGACTGGCCATAATAATCGACGAGCTTTATCCAGATTCACATTGTCAGGCCATGAATTTAATGGCGCAAAACGTTGATTACCAGTACCGGCACCACCACGACCATCAGCTATACGATATGAACCCGCGGCATGCCAGGACATCCGAATCATCAAACCGCCATAGTGTCCCCAATCAGCCGGCCACCATTTCTGACTGTTGGTCATTAAAGCATACAAATCTTTTTTAAGTGTTTTAACATCAAGTTTTTTGACTGCGTCACGATAGTTGAAGTCTTTTCCCATTGGATTAGTTTTGGTATCATGCTGATGCAATATATCGAGGTTTAAGGCATTAGGCCACCAGTATTGGTTTGATCCACCGCCACTGGTAGTCACACCGCCATGCATTACCGGGCATTTACCTACTGCTTTTGTATTTTTACTATCCATATTTTCCACTTACAGTTCCTTATCCATATTGCAATTGATCCAAAGCTACATGTTGTTGCTGTAAAACCAAAGATTGCTCTAACCGTTGCTTAAGCTCGATAAATTCCGTTGTTCTTACTTTACATAATATTGTCATGGCTATAATTGTTTCAGTATCTGTTACCTGCGTATCTACTATTGGGCGCCAATTGTGTCTGATGAGAGATTTATTAAATTTATATAGCGCGAAATGTACTCCCAAACCAGTATCATCATCGAAGAAACGAAAATAGCGATATTTATTGCGTTTGAGAGTTGGCTCTTTAAATGTGCTTGTTAGATTGAATGGGGTCTCATCGCAACAATAATAATTGATAACATGTATGGGAAGAAGCCGTTGGGCACCGCCAACTTTAGTCAGCCAGTGAGCTCTTATTTTCTGCCAATGTTGGTTATTATAATAATTAATTTGTGTTTGTAGAGCTTGAATTAAGGGTTGAAAATCAAAATGGTATTCTTTTTTAATAGTTTGAGATTTGATAGTATAGGTGAGGCCTTCTGTTTCTAGCTGTTGATATTGCTGCAATAAATCTTTGTGGAGATCATTACGGTCTTCAGGAACACTTGCTAATAGTGCTTCCCACATATGTTTGTCGAGGGCCCATAGTGCATATTGAAAGGCGGTGATGTTTTTAAACGTTCGACCTGAGTAATCGGTGACATATCCTCGTTCTAATAAGAGATTTGGATATTTGCGTAGCATTTTTTCAACGGTTGATTGATTGCCTTTGGCAACATTGGTGCGTAAGGTGGCTCCTAATGCCTTATAGCCGAATTTGTCGCGGGTTTGTTTAGAGAGGTTTGCAATTATTCCTTGGTCTTTATTGGATAAAAACGGGAAAATCAGGTCAGGAATGATGTTTTTGCTCATTAATAATTTGTGATGACTTAAATCTGGCTTAGTTATATCAGGTTTGCTGATCCAGATATATAATGTGGTGTGTTTCAATGCATCCAATAATTTAAACACAGATTTAAAAAACCACGATGCAGATGATAGACGCAATAATTCTTTAATATTTTCTACGGTGGTATTTTCAGGATTGATATTAGCTATAGCACTGCTCAAGCGCCATGACCATAAACGAAGCCAAAAACGTTTATACCAAGGAAGAGCTTGGTAGGAAGCTTGTAGTTGCTTTAATTCTTTTTGGTGCGCTGGTTGGGTAATGAGCATTGTTAGTCTCTAAGTAAAGATTGATTAGGGTTCGTAAACGTTCTTATAGATGCTAGAAAGCATACCGTATAATAGTATTATTTGCAATAATTGTGATATTTCTTGATTCTTATTATAAATAGATTTGACTTAACATTCCATCGCACATTGATTGACGTTTTATTACAAAAGATACTATAATTGATGCACAATACAGGTCTTTATTTAGGTCATTAGAATGCAAACTTTATATGCAACACAAGTCGCAAGCATTAGCTAATTAAAAAAAAACCCAACGAAGCTCATTAACGATGCTCATGGAATGCCCGTAGTTATTCTTAATCACAATGTAGCTGCTGCTTATTTAATCCCAGTCGAAACTTTTGAAAAACTGATGGATGCTGTTGATGATAACGAGTTAAAGAACATTATAGAACAACGCCTTTCAGCACCATTTACATCAGTTAAGGTTGAGTTTGATGATTTATGAGTTACATTTTAAACATTAAATTTGTATCTTGGGGCGAGTTTCCTTAGCAGAAAAATGGCAACGTTGTCAATTTCATTTTTTAAGGTTTTTCAAATGAATAATGCAAAAATAGGCGTCTTATTAATTAATCTTGGAACGCCAGATAACTGCGATCCAAGATCTGTGTATGATTATTTGCAACAGTTCTTAAATGATCCTCGAGTCATTGCTTTACCAGCAATAATGCGATATATTTTGGTGAATTGTTTTATTATTCCCTTGCGATATAAGCAATCTGCACAGGCTTATAGTCAAATATGGACTGATAAAGGCTCTCCATTATTATTGCATAGTCAGGAATTAGTAAATGCTGTCAGAACAGCATTTGATAAGACAATACAGATAGAATTAGGTATGAGATATGGGCATCCTAATATTCAATCAGCTGTGGATAAACTTCAAAAATGTCAAAAAATTATTGCTATTCCTTTATTTCCACAATACTCATCGGCAGCTACTGGTTCAGCGATAGATGAGTTATTACGAGTATTAGGTAAACAATGGAATATACCTGAGATCAGTATCAAAAGAGATTTTTTTGATAATCCTGATTTTATTCACGCTTATTCATGCCTCATTAAAGAACATTTAAAAGATCAAAAAATTGATGCGTTTATTTTTAGTTATCATGGATTACCTGAAAGACATATTACAAAAAGTGCATGTTTATCGCTATGCTCAAAATTAGAACCTTGTTCGCAGGTCGATCAGTTAAATATGTATTGTTATCGGGCTCAATGTTATGAAACTTCGCGTCTTATGGCAAAGGAACTCAATCTCAGTTCGCAAGATTATGTGGTTGCTTTTCAATCAAGGCTGGGAAGAACTCCTTGGATAAAACCCTATACTGATTTGATGTTAGCGGATTTAAGACAAAAAAACGTTAATAACATTGCAATTGTTTGCCCATCATTTGTTGCTGATTGTTTGGAAACCTTGGAAGAAATTAATATTCGTGCCCGTTATCAATGGTTAAGTCTTGGTGGACATGAATTTATTTTTATTCCTTGTTTAAATGCTTATTCAATTTGGGTGGAAGCGGTTATAAAAATGATAAAAAGTCAGGTATCTTGTAACCACGAAAAATGTGTTTTAAACTAATATTAAATTTAATATTACCTTAAGTATTAACTTATATAGTTGCAAACTATTATAATTAATTTTGGAAAAAATCATGCAACAACAAACAGAATTTTTAAAAGAAGAATTACCTCAGATATCCTCTAAATTAGTAGATCTTATTATCAATGGTAGTTTTGTTAACAATCAATATATGGTATATAACAAAACTAATGATAAATTATTACCAGATTGCGATCTATGTGCTGAAGACAAATTGACTGCTCAGCATTTGTTTATGTCAGATATGCTTGGTGAACTTATTAACTTTAAATTAAAAAGCTTTAAATTAGAAAACTTACATACTTTATTAGTTTTATCATGCACTCATGTAAATTATCATCCAGTAACAGAATTTATATGTGAAAATATTAGCTCGTTATTTATAAATATAAATGCAAAAGATACTTATTATAAAGTACTTGCTTTACAAGTTGCGGCTAAATATGACAATATACCCGCATTATTATCTATAATATCTTTAGAAAGTTTGGATTGTACATTTGAAAGTTTGTATGGGACCTTTAATGCATGCTCACAATTAAATACTTTGGAAAGGTTATTTAAGCAAGCTTATGACCAACTCATTGCTGATATGCAACATCCAACAAAAACAAACGAATTAATCGCAAAATCGGATGCTTTAGCGCATATATTAAATACATCGCTAAAAATCACTAGAGTAGCTGTAAATTCAACTATTAATGATAATGAAACCAATAATCAAACACCAATAATTAAAGGAAGCTATAATTTTGCTGCTTATCTTGACAATTATTATATACCTGCACTTAAACTTTTATCAGAGATTAATAGTGTTGTGACAAAACAACTAGGTATGATTAGATGTGTGCAAAAATCAAGTTATAAATCTGCTAATTCACTTTTAAACTATAAAAAATATCTCATTGATACGTATGATGATTTAGAACTTGGATTAAAACAAAACATTCAATCCGTACAAGATCAAATTAATAGATTTGAAGAAGAAGAATTGCAAGTAAGCAACGAGGTCTATGATGAGAAAGATCAAGATAATATACAATTGATCCCTAAAAATAATTTAGAAAACGATATAAATCAGGAAGTTATATCTGAGGCTGTTCTAGATGTAAATAATATAGAAGATATAGAATTCGATACCTTCATAAACAATAATAAACTAGAACTTGATGAAGGTAATCAGATAGATACTAATATACATAAATTGGATTGTATAAAGTATTTGAAAAAAAGTCAAACAATATTAGAAGATTTATTACATAATCCTGGCAAAGCTAATTCAATTGAATTTCATAGAGCATTAAAATATGCACAAAAAGGTGCATTTAATATTAATGAAAGTAAAAAATCTAAGACAAAACAATCAGTTGTAATTAAAATAGATGATAAGCCAATTACATCTTATCATGAACCACATAATGGTAAAGGAATTAATCCAAAAGTAATTCGTATTGTTAAACAGAATGTGAGTGATTATTTAGAAGAATCAAAAAATAATAATCAACTATCATTTTTTGGTGTTAACAATAACAATACATCCAAGCAAAAACTAAACCATAACAGGAAATCTAATTTTAAAAAATAAAATATTATATAGTTATTTTGATATTTATTCAATACAGCAATTTTTTAATATTTTTGAATATAAAAGAATTTCTTCTTGTGTGCGCATTTCTGTAGTACACACTAATAACGTGTTTGCAAAGAAATTATTATGAATTAATTCTGGATAGTGATCGGCTATAACATAACCACCAGCAATGCCAGCTTGACTTAATTTATTTAAAATCCAGTTTACAGGTTTATTGAATTTTAATAATATTTCATGAAAATATGGTGCTGAGAATAATTTAGTAACACCTGATATCTTACTAATTGCTGCAATAAATTGTTTCATATTTATATGACAATGAGAGGCGGTGGTCAATAATCCTTGCGCGCCAAGTAAACTCATATGAATTGTAGCTGCAGTAACTAATAAGCCTTGATTGGTGCAAATATTAGATTTAGCTTTGCTACGTCTTATATGTTGTTCACGTGCTTGTAAAGTTAAGGTAAAACCCATGTTGCCATCTTGATCAACTGTACGACCAATTAAGCGTCCGGGCATTTGTCTGACATATTGCATTCTAGTACTAAAAAAACCAAAAAATGGCCCACCAGATGCCATTGGACAACCAAGTGGTTGACCTTCGCCACATGCAATATCAACGCCATGATCGCCCCATTGTCCTGGAGGCGTTAACAAACCTAATGCAACTGGGTTGACGGAGGCGATACTGATGATTTTATTGGCATAGGCCCAATTTGTTAAGATATCAACATCTTCTAAACATCCGAAAAAATTTGGCTGAGCTATTACTATAGCCGTAATTTCTTGTGTAGTATAGGTTTGTAATATCTGTGGATCAATGATTCC
>CAXNCW010000070.1:0-5798 GCA_964200955.1 Legionellaceae bacterium | reverse complement strand
CGTAACCAATCAACTACTACAGCATTAGCTGCAATATAACCACCAGATGCACCACCCAATGCTTTACCTAAGGTCCCAGTAATAATATCAATTTTACCAATAACACTGCAATGTTCATGAGTTCCACGTCCATGCTCTCCTAAAACACCAACAGCATGTGAATCATCTACCATAACAATAGCATCATATTTTTCTGCCAATGCACAAATTTCTTGTAAATTAGCAATTATACCATCCATAGAAAAAACACCATCGGTAACAATTAAACGCAATCTTGCATTAGAAGCAGCACGTAATTGTTTTTCTAAATCATTCATATCGTTATTGTCATAACGATATTTACTCGCTTTACACAAACGAATACCATCAATAATACTTGCATGATTTAAAGCATCACTAATAATCGCATCTTCTGCATCTAACAAAGTTTCAAATAAACCACCATTTGCATCAAAACAAGAAGAATATAATATTGTATCCTCCATGCATAAAAAATCACTAATGTTACGCTCTAAAGTTTTATGACAAGTTTGCGTGCCACAAATAAAACGCACTGATGCCATACCATAACCATATTTATCTAATGATGTATGTGCAATTTTAATGATTTCTGGATGATTTGCTAAACCAAGATAATTATTGGCACATAAATTAATAACTTCGCGATGATTTGATAAGATGACGGCTTCTTGTTTGCTATCTATAATGCGCTCTGGTTTATATAAACCTTCATCATGTAATTTCTTAATTGCAGATTGCAAAATATCAACTAAATTCGTAATCATAATACAAAATACTCCATAAAATTTAACAACTCGCTACTGCAATACAATTTTTGCTTGCAATAAACCATGATCACTACTAGCACTATACTGATTACCAGCAATATTTCTAATTTCTTCTGTAATCACAAGATTTTGATTTGCGCATTCCTTTTGAGGTGCCAAAATATAATCAAATTTAGCATTAGTAAACAAGCGTCCAGATTGAGACCAAAAATTTGTACCCCAGCATAACGCTTTTGGCAATGGTAAATCGCTCATAACTTGAGGAGCAGGTTGACCTTTTCTATCACGATTATTTTTATAGGTTAATAATGCTCCACGCTTAGCAAACGGGCCATAATACCAACTGCCTGGAGGTTCAGATAACTTATCTAATTTTAAGTGTTGTTTGTCTGTATCCAAATACATTGGCACACCAGATTTACGTTCACCATTAAAATGATGATCAATGAAAAATGGATCATAAAATTCATTATTTAGATATTCTAATACATTCTGCTCTTCTTGACCAACAGGTTGTAAATTATCTTCATGCCAAACAGTAATTCTTGAAGTATTTAAATCTCCTGTAACAATTTGATAAAAATTTTCTGAATTTGCTACAAGTTTGTCATCTGTGATTACTTGAGTTAATGTCTCTAATTGTTGTTTTCGGGCTTGAGCACGATCTTTACCTAATAAAGATTGTGTATGAACATTATAAAAGCGCACTATCGCTTGTTTGCCATTATTATTAACTGCAATCTCAGCACTAAGAATCCCACGTGGAGCAATTTTATCTGGAGTCACCATTCCAGCAAAAGTTTGAAATTTTATATTATTTAAAGAATACTTACTCACAATAGCGGCACCACTATTAAAGCCATTGATATTTGGTGCAACATTATGAATGATATAAGGATATTGTTCATGCAATTTATTAAATAAAATATAATTTGCATCTTCATGAAAAGTTTCTTGAAAACAAATTACATCAGGTTGCATCTTGTCATCTAGTATATATTGGCCAATTTCTGCCGCACGTATCTTCGCATCACGCAAATCACCAATAATTCCCATAGTAGCCGGCACAAAACCCACATTATAAGTTGCTATTTGCAATGATGATGGCAAAACATAGTTCTCTTCTTTATCAACAGAAGTACACCAATAATTAATTTTCGGACGATATTTATGATCTATAAAACGCAATGGTAACCCAAGAAACACGGATATTAATGTCAATGGTAATAAACTCACAAACGGCACCAAAGCCAGCAAGCGCACAAAGAAACTTCTAATTTTATAATCTTTATATGCCCCAGGACTAGGCTGAATAATATATGCAAACGACTGCCCAAACCATCGTAATGGCAACATAAAAAATTCACTTATTGCATGCAATTTTGCAAACATTGCCTTAGTATGCGTTACATAATTTGAAGATCTAAATATATTTTGTGCGGTTTTTGTCATTTCTTACAATTCCAAGACATCATGTTGAGATAAATCCCAACCTACAAATTTAATATGCTAACAAATCGTTTTCTTTAATACTTAATATATTATCAATATTTAAAATATATTTATCAGTCATTTTTTGAATAATATCACTAGAACGACGTTCTTCATCTTCAGCAATTTGTTTTTCTTTTAATAAATCTTTTAATTGATTATTAGCATCACGACGAACATTGCGCACTGCCACACGCGTTTGTTCACCCTCATGTCGCACAATTTTAATTAATTCTTTACGTCTTTCTTCAGTTAATGCCGGCATTGGCACGCGAATAATATTACCAACTGAAGCTGGATTTAAACCCAAACCAGCATTTAAAATTGCTTTCTCAATAACTGCAACCATAGTATTTTCCCAGGGAGTGACTACTAACGTACGAGCATCACTCGCAGTAATACTTGCAATTTGCTGAATTGGTAACATTTCTCCATAATAGTTGACTTGCACATGATCTAAAAAACTTGAATTAGCCCTACCAGTACGAATCTTAGTTAATTCATGTTCTAATGATTCAATGGTTTTTAACATTCGTTTTTCAGTATCATGTTTTATGGTAGTAATCATGCATCTTCTCCAACAATCGTACCTACTCTTTCACCATGAATAATTTTCATTAATGCTCCTGGCTGCATCATATCAAATATTTGTAGTGGCATTTTATATTCTTGACATAAACAAATGGCAGTTAAATCCATGATCTGTAAGCCTTTATTTAATACATCTTTATAGGTTAAATAATCATAACGCTGAGCATTAGGATTTTTTAAAGGATCTTCACTATAAATTCCATCAACTTTAGTCGCTTTCAAAACAACATCAGCACCAACTTCAATCGCACGCAAACAAGCAGCAGAATCAGTAGTAAAAAATGGATTACCAGTGCCCGCAGCAAAAATCACCACATGTCCATTACGCAAATGTGTCATAGCTTTACGTCTATGATAAGGATCAACAACTCCAAGCATAGGAATTGCCGACATAATCCTAGCTGGCAAATCAATACGTTCTAGTGCATCACGCATAGCTAACGCATTCATTACTGTAGCTAACATACCCATATGGTCACCAGTGACACGACCTAAACCTGCTTGTGATAAAGTTTTACCACGAAACAAATTACCACCTCCAATGACCAAACCAACTTCAACACCAACTTTGATTAACTCGGCAATATCACTAGCCATTAAATCTAAAATTATTGGATCAATACCAAAATGCGATTTACCCATCAGGGCTTCACCACTGTATTTTAACAAAATTCTGTTATATTTTGGTATTTGTACTACAACAGTCATAATTGTTCACGAACTTGAGACATCACTTCGTCAACAAAATTATCAATTTTTTTGGTTATACCTTCACCAACTTCAAAACAAACAAATTCTACAATAGTTGCTTGATTTTCTAATAATAATTGATGAATCTTAAGACTAGTATTTTTAACATAAACTTGATCGAGTAGACTAATGCCATCTAAAAATTTATTTAAACAGCCGTCAATCATTTTTTCCATAACATCTGCAGGTTTCCCACTTTCGCGTGCTTGCGCAGTATATATTTCGCGTTCTTTAGCAATAATTTCAGCAGAGACTTGATCACGATTAATTACAAGAGGACGACTGGCTGCAATATGCATGGCAATATCTTTAGCTAATTTTTCATTATCACCTATTAATGAAACTAGCACACCAATACGACCACCATGCAGATACGCACCAATGACACCAGTGTCATTGGTCATGTTTACCATACGACGCAATTGTACATTTTCACCAATTTTAATAATCAATTGTTGACGCATATGCTCAATTTCAGGATCAATTGATAATAATTGTTGTATATCACTTGCATTATTTTTCAATGCAGAATCAACAACATATTTTGTGAATTCAACAAATGCTACATTCTGAGCAGAAAAATCAGTTTCAACATTAAATTCACCCAGTATACCTATATGACGATTACATGCTATTTGCACCAAACCTTCAGCCGCAATTCTATTTGATTTTTTATCAGCTTTAGCTTGTCCTGCTTTACGCATTTCCACAATAGCTAATTCAATATCACCATCAGCTGCGATTAAAAATCTTTTACATTCCATTATACCGGCACCAGTTCTTTTACGTAACTTCATTACTAATGCAGCACTTACTGACATACCCACCTCATTTAATATATTTTACGACTTACGTTTAGTTTTTTCTTCAGCAACTTCGATAAACTCTAAATGTTCTACATGACCACGACCAGTAGAGTTAATTTGTTTCGCATCTAAAATTGCATCAGCAATGCAAGTAACATAAAGATCTATCGCACGCATCGCATCATCATTGCCAGGAATAACATAATTGATATTTGCCGGATCATGATTGGTATCAACAATACCAATCAGAGGAATAGATAAACTACTGGCTTCTTTAATTGCAATGCGCTCATACCCAACATCCACAACGAAAATAGCATCAGGTAATCCATTCATATTTTCAATACCACCTAAACTACGCTCTAATTTATTTAATTCACGAGACAATACTAAGGCTTCTTTTTTAATCATACTTTCGAAAAGACCTTTACTATGCATCTCTTTCAATTCTTTTAAACGAAATATTGATTGTCGTACGGTTTTATAATTAGTTAACATACCACCCAACCAACGATAATCAACATAAGGCATACCACAACGTTTTGCTTGTGTTCGAATACTTTCCTGAGCAGCGCGCTTAGTACCAACAAACAAAATCTTAGCTTTATTCGCTGCTAACCTACCAACATAATTAATTGCATCATTTAATAAAATTAATGTTTTATCTAGATTAATAATATAAATATCATTACGTTCACCAAAAATATATTGTGCCATTTTAGGATTCCAATAACGCTTACGATGCCCAAAATGTGCACCAGATTCTAATAATTGACGTAAAGTTATATGCATTTGTTTTCTCCTGGGTTAGTCTTCCATATTCCCCATATTAGTACCCAAAATTAGGACCCAACTATATGTGACGAAATATGTGTATAGTTTATAAAAAATCGCAGTATTTATAACATGGTTATCAATTAAATACAATGAATATCATAGAATATCACGATTTTTTAATAATTGTATGCTTGGTTTCTGGTAAGTATAATGCACCACGCTGTCCACAAGATATCAATATCACTGTAATTGCCAATATAATTAAATAATAATTTCGCATCCGTTCCTTAGTTTAAATATTGTGTAATAATTGTTCAATATAACGTCGGCATATTAATGGTTTATTTAAAAAATTAATATATTGACGGGTACCTCCAGTACCAGTAATAATCAAAGCACCATAATGCAGCATAGCACCTACAACTGATTGTCGAATATCAATACTTTCAATTTTTACTATTGGAATATCAATGATTTGCCGTACTAAAAAACCAGTACGTAATATAATTTGTTTATTTTTAATGATTAATGATGCATACTCATAAGTAATCCAGGAAGTAAAACCCCATAATAATCCTGAAATAATAAAGCCCAA
>CAXNCW010000069.1:0-5912 GCA_964200955.1 Legionellaceae bacterium | reverse complement strand
ATGATCATCAAAAAAACCACCATTAATTGCGAGTAATGCATGACTAAATTTTGCATAATCACTAATTGCAACTGCGTGATGATGCATGTTTTTGGCAGTAATTAACGAGAATTGATTAGACTTTAAATCTATACGAAATACATGAATATGCGACCAAGGTGTGTGATTAAAATTACTTAATTCTTGATATTCTATACCTACAGAAATTTGCTGCCAATCATTGGCTAATGCTACATTGCATAAAAACAATAACAATAGTGCTTTTAAAAACATTTATTCAATTAACATTAGTAATGCGTAATTCAAACCATAATGCATTTAAAATAGCAAATGCACAAGCAAGTCCTGTACCTAAAATCCAAGAAAAATACCACATAAATACTCTCCTTAATAAGATGTATTATCTACAATAGTTTTATCAGTAACTTTACCGCTTAGAACTTTATAAACCCAAGATGTGTATAATAAAACAATTGGTAAAAATATCACAGTTGCAATTAACATAATTAACAAGGTTAATGCACTCGAAGAACTGTCCCAAATTAGCAAACTATGATTTGGCACCGATGATGATGGTAAAATAAAAGGAAACATACTAACACCGACAGTCGCTATGATTCCACATAATGATAAGGAACTACAAACAAAAGCAGTTTTAGGGTATTTAATCAACATTACTGCAAATAACGGTAAAATAATTCCCATCAATGGCATGAGAAGTGTAAGCGGATAATTTTGATAATTCATTAGCCATGCACCATGATCATGTATCACCATTTTATATAATGGGTTGGAAGGTCCATGATGCAAAATTGCCGTTGTGGTTATATAACCATCAATACAATATTTTACACAAATACCAGCAAAAATAAATAATATTACAGTGAGTATTGAAGCTATTCTAGCCACAAAAATTGCACGTTTTTGTAAATAATCTACAGTTTTTATATTTAAAAAATACGCACCATGCATCGCTAACATTACTACTGATAATAAGCCGGTTAGCAAGGCAAATGGATTCAATAAATTCCAAAAGTTACCTGTGTAAAAAGAACGCAAATTTGCATCAAAATGAAATGGGACACCTTGCAATACATTGCCGACTGCAACACCAAAAATTAATGCTGGTATTAAACCACTAGTAAATAGTGCATAATCCCAAAAAGATCTCCAACGCGGCTCTGTAACTTTAGAACGATATTTAAATCCCACCGGACGTATAATCAACGCTAACAATATCATTAACATTGCCAAATAAAACCCTGAAAAACTTACTGCATATAAATCTGGCCATGCTGCAAAAATCGCACCACCACCTAAAATAAACCAAACCTGATTCCCTTCCCATGTAGGCGCAATACTATTAATTATTACTCTTCGATCCACATCGGTTTTAGCTAACCATGGTAACCACATAGCAACGCCGAGATCAAAACCATCTAATATTGCAAATCCAATCAATAACACACCAAGCAATACCCACCAAATGACACGTAACAATTCATAAGACATTGGCCAAGCCCTCCTTTAATCCAATAAATAATTTTGTGGACCAATACGTATATATTTGATCATTAAGTAAACTTCAACCACAGCTAAGATGGAGTAAAATAGCATAAAACCAATTAATGATGTCGAAATCTGCAGCATATTAATTGATGAAACGCCCATGAAAGTTGGTAAAATACCTTGCACAATCCACGGTTGTCGACCATATTCAGCCACTATCCACCCAAACTCGGCAGCAATCCATGGTAATGGTAATGCGTAAAATGCCAGATATAAATACCATCGAAAAGAGCCTAATTGTTGACGTATAGATAAATAAAAACCTAAAGCAAATAATAATATAAAAAATAATCCACAAGCCACCATCACACGAAAAGCAATAAATAATGGCAACACATGCGGTTTAAGATCACTTGCAGCTTTATCTATTTGCTCAGGAGTTGCATCAACAACTGTTTTAGTATATTTTTTCAATAACAAACCATAACCTAAATATTCACTATATTTAGAAAACTCAATCTTTTTTTGCTCATTATATGGATCTTGTTGCAATTTTACTAAAGCAGCATAGGCCAAGATACCTTGTTTAATTTTATCTTTACCCTGCATAATTAATTGATTAATTCCTAATAGCGGTTCATTAAAAGAACGCGTAGCAATTATACCTAACAAATATGGGACTTTAATAGCATAATCAGTATGCATAGTATGTTCATTTGGAATTCCAAATAACGTTAGACCTGCTGGGGCTGTTTCAGTATCCCACATAGCTTCCATAGCGGCTAATTTCATTTTTTGATCATGATTAGCTAAATAACCGCTTTCATCACCTAATACCACCACAGATAATGCTGAAGCCAAACCAAATGATACGGCAACAGTCATTGACCGTATCGCAATTTCTTTATATTTATTATGCAATAAAAAATAAGCACTAATAGCCAAGACAAACACTGATCCAGTAACATATCCAGCACTAATTGTATGTACAAATTTAGCTTGTGCCACAGGATTAAATAGTATCGATGAGAAATCACTAACTTCCATCCGCATAGTTTGGTAATTAAAAATTGCCCCTACTGGATTTTGCATCCAACCATTGGCAATTAGAATCCATAATGCAGACAAATTAGTACCTAATGCTAACAAACAGGTACATAATAAATGTTGAACTTTACTTAATTTTTGCCAACCAAAGAAAAATAATCCTACAAAAGTCGCTTCTAAGAAAAATGCCATTAATCCTTCAATAGCGAGAGGTACTCCAAAAACATCACCTACGTAATGAGAATAGTACGCCCAGTTAGTTCCAAACTGAAACTCCATTGTCAGTCCAGTTGCCACTCCTAAAACAAAATTAATTCCGAATAAAATCCCCCAATAACGCACCATTTGTCGCCAAATATCTTTACCAGACATGACATAAACAGTTTCCATAATGGCAAGAATTACCGATAAGCCAAGAGTCAATGGTACAAATAAAAAATGATATAATGCAGTGAGGGCAAATTGCAATCTAGATAATTCAATGACACTACTATCAATCATAATTGGCATCCTTAGTACTATTAGTGAGCCATAGAGCAGTATTAATATGCTTGACTTTATTAAAACAAACAAACCACAATACAAACAGTAAGAGAATTTTTAATATTAGAGTTATTAAAATATCACGAGTTATTATTTTCATACTATCCAAGTCTCCAACTAATCATTCCAGAATGGATAACGTGAGTATTATTACATAACCCCAGTTTATCTGCAAATATGAAACGTATTTGCAGATATTTCCAGATATGATTTTTTACAATACCAGTGGTTAATCGCCAATGGTGGCCGCCAGTAATATTATTCATGCAACCAATATCTTCAAAAAAAATTCTATATTTTTGCTGCTGAAACCACACCGCACAAGCAACGTGTAAATTTTTGATGGCTCTATTAGGATTTAAAAAAGCTGGAACTACACAGCGCGCTGGCCATTGAGCGTTGGGTTTGTTCATCCAATAATAAGCGACTGACTCTAAAGATCGACGAATTTGTTGTTGTTTCCATAAATTATTCACCATTTTTTGTTGCAATAATACCATAGTCATCTGCATCACCACTGACAAGAACAATAATCCTAAAATAATCCATAAAGTCAATAACATCATACCCTGCTGTAATTTTAAAATCATGATGCTCTAATGGTAACATTAAAATGTGCAATTTTTTGCCGCTCTTTAAATAAATCCACAGTCAATATTTTTTTGATTTTCTGTGTAATTGTCACCATCATTTGATCTATATTAGAACTTAAAATTTCAGCTTTATGATATTTATAATATAAGGCCTGATGCTTGGATTTTGTCGATTGTATAAAAAAATCTTCTGTAATCCATTTGCCAATATAAATTGGTGCTACATAATCAAAAAACAATGTTTTATTTAACAACAATTGTTTAGAATTATTTGTTACCTCTTGAATTGTATGTAATTCCCCATGCATACAATCAGTAATCAATATTAAATCATGAGCATGTAAATCAAGAGAATCATCAAGTTCAATATTATTATTCGCTAGCACTGATGTAACTATGGTAAAATTATTATCCATTCTGGAAATACGTAACCGTTGTTGATTATTATTAATAATTTGTATTGGCAAAGATAACTCGCAGTCATTGCTCAGCAATAAATTTGATGCCACACATGGAGTAAAACCTGCACTCCGTATACTTGCACGCATTTGCTCAATAATCATAACTACATCATAAAAATTATTAAATGACTTCTTTGTTTTTATATAATTTTGACTATGAGTGCAATAATATTGCATAATTATTACAGTTAACAGCATTAACACTAACAAGCTCAATAATAATTCAATTAAACTGAATCCTTCCAATTGTTTAACCGTGCACATAAATTATTTTTTAGTATTCATATTTTGTAAATTTGTTAATTTATTTTTCAAATCAGGATCATCAGTCGTAATTTCTGATGTATTTTGAAAAAATCCAATATTATTTAAATTTTTATTTAAATTTCTTTTTTGAATAACTATAACCTTTAACTGAGGAACTAATGATTTAATTAATTCAAAACCTTGTTGATAGGATTCTATTTTATCTAACTTTGCATGAGAATTATTAGTAAATATTATAGAGTAAATACGGTTAATTATAAATAACATAATTCGATACAGCAACCATGTAGAATCAAACCTCTGACCAGAAGAAACATCTTTTGGCAAATCTTTACTAAATACTGCACATACAATATCACAAAAAAACACAACATCTTGGGAGTTTATAGCATTAATAACTTTCATCAAGACAGAATTGTATTCCAGAAGCGAATAATCATCTCCCTTGTCTGCTTCCCACCTAAATAATAACATCTTTGATATTATCATATAATAATTATGAACTTTATTTAATAAATTAAAATCTTTAATATCAATACTAAGCGCCAAATATTGTAGATCTTGCTGAGAGAAAATATTCAATACATTCAAAGAAGATCCAAGCTCATACACACATAATAATTTCAATTGGTGTTTAAAAATAAATACAATAGTATTTAAATACCTATCATTTTGTTTTTCATACAAACAGTATAATAATTCTCCACAACTAAAGTCGATATAATGCTTATCGCAACAAATATTTAAAACTTTTTGATCGCTCTCTCGACTCACATCGAATGATTTCAGAATATCTAGTGTTTGCATCAAGTTTAATTTGGTAAGATTGTGTAACACAAAAAGCATTTTTTCAGAATAGTTTTTACTCTCACTTTTATTAATTGGTGATAAATGATATTTAACATAACCAAAATCAATAAACTCATCATGAAATAAATTAAACAAATCTGTAAATCTTTTTTGATCACAAGCAATCACCCATTGCGATGACACTTGATATTGACGAATTAAAAACTGATCTTCCAATATATTTAGATCATCAGCACCAATGTTTAGTGTTGGCGACAAACTCATCATCTTAATCACCATTTCAATACGAGACCAAACAATAACTGGTAAATTCTTATTTTGCAATTCTTCTAAAAATAATTTTTGATTTTCCGCTCTAGACCAAGCGGCAATATAGCTATCAATACTAATTATACGGTTACAAAAACTAGTTAATAACGTTGTGTCAATATTTACAAAAGGCGCGATCGTTTTTAAAAAATTAATTTTCTCTTCAACATTTTCTGTAAACCACAACGATAAAGATTTTTTTGATAATAAAAAAGTGATTTTTCCTGTAAAAAATTGCACTTGCTCTATCAGATTTTCCATTTGTTTTTTTTGTTTTTCATTAATACTCGGTGATAATGCATTGTACTTATAACCATTTACTGTCATCAATACATGCTTGGAGCGATATTCTAGCTTCTGTAATTCTGCATAT
>CAXNCW010000068.1:0-5985 GCA_964200955.1 Legionellaceae bacterium | reverse complement strand
AATGATGTAATTTGACGTGAGCGAGCTCATGTGCCATCACTGCAGCTAATTCACTTTCATTATCAGTTGTTAAAATTAATTGTGAATTAATACCTATATAGCCTCCTGGGCCGGCAAATGCATTAATTTCATTTGATTTGACAATAAATAAATATGAATTAAGATCGTTAGAATGTATCAGTTCTTTACCTATATGATTAATATATTGTATGGCTAAGGGATTGCGTTCGACTTGATTAGATTGATTAATCAATTGAATAAATTCTTTTTCTAATTGATCTAATTCATCAGTAGAATAAGCATTAAAAGCGTATGTTGAGGTGATAGTATAGAAAAATATAATAATTATATGCAATAATTTATGTATTATAATGCGCATTTATTCATACCAAATAGCTTTCCATGAATGCGATAAGCGTGATCATTAGTCATATTTGCTAGGTAATCACAAATAATACGATGAGCATTGTTAATATTATTAGCGGCAAGATAACGCTGGCGATTTTTATTATCAAGTAAATTTAAAGGATTTGAACTAATGGCTTTAAATAAATTTGATATAATTGATTGGCCGTTATATTCAAAAATGCGTGCCGTTTGTGAATCAATAACATTGTTATAAATATATTGTTGCAAGTAATCTAATAATTTTTGCGCGACAGAAGGTAATGATGCGTTATATTTTAAATGTAAGTCATTAAAATTTTCATTAGTTATTGAAATTTCTATATTGGTAATGAAAAAATTAACTATTTCACCAATTGCTTGTTTTTTCTCATGAATTTTTGTAGAAAATAATTGTTGTAATAATTCTTGGGTGTTAAGAATTTGAGTATCATTAAATAATTGTCTGGATATTTGATTATCGAATTGATCACGATTAATTAAATTCAAATGGATAGCATCTTCGAGATCATGCACACCATAAGCAATATCATCAGCAATATTCATAATTGAGCAATCAAAAGTTTTATAGATTGTTTTGGAATCAATATATGGTTCTGGATTAAATGCTAATGTTTGAAATAATTCTTGATCATCATTAGTGAATTCTGCTAATAGCCAAGTCACTTCGTTAATTTCATCATCAAAATATGATTTTGCTGGTAACCAATTATTAAAACATATTGTTTGATGTGATTGAATTTTTTTGTCATGATTTATTGCTAATACGCGACTATAATTTGCTGGATATTTTAAAATCCCGAGCAATGCACGACGAGTTAAATCTAAACCATAATGTTCATTATAACTATCTTCAATTTTAGTTAATAACCGTAAAGTTTGACTATTACTTTCAAAGCCACCGTGAGCACGCATCATAAAATTTAATGCTACTTCACCACCGTGACCAAAAGCGGGATGACCAATGTCATGCACTAAGCATATAACACTCATCAAATCATCTGGTGGTAATAAATTTTGATATACTTCATTGTTATTATATTTAATTCTCAAATAATGTACAATACTACGACCAATAGAAGCGACTTCCAATGAATGGGTTAATCTAGTGCGATGAAAGTCACCATTATTTATATCTAAAATTTGTGTTTTATATTGTAAACGGCGAAATGCTGGACAATGAATAACACGATTATGATCGTGTTCATAATTGGTGCGACTATCTTGTGGAGTTCTTTGATTATTGTTACCAGAACGTCTTTGCATCCACATAAATTTTTAACCTGTATTTAATATTACATTAAAATTTACCAAACCATTAGTTATAGTTCGAGTTATGACCAATTCTTTAATGAGAAGATTATAGTTATAATTTAAGCGCCATAACCAATTGATTATAGCATTATATGGAACTTTATCAAAAGTTAACTGAATATCATTATTATTGATTTGTTGTACATGATAAATAAATTCCTGAGCGACGATTGGCTTTAATTCCGCAGATAACATAGATAACAATTGATTATTATTGATTGTTTTTTTTACATGATGATTATGATAGCGATTCCATGCGTGCTGCATAAATACCAAAGCTTGAGTTTTTTCTTTGATTTGTATTATGTTGATTGTGGCTATACTCACTATAGGTAAATAAAGATAATTATATACTAAATAAGTAGTACAGATTATTAGCATGATAATAATGCTAATACGTTTTCTTAGATTTAGATTTAATAAGTAACCTGATAATTTCGCACGCAATATTTTATTATCATTTATTTGCATCTATTTTTCTCATCTAGATTCTGTATAATGTTCATTTATTTAATCTAACAATATCAATATGAATCTTAGTAATATACTAAAAATTATAATTATTTCATATCTATGTGTATCGAATAGTTATGCAGATATTTATGCTTATTTTCAAAAAATCAAACATGATCCCAATGCATTATATGCATTTTTTAAAAACATGCCCAAAGGTGGTGAACTACATTATCATTTTTCTGGTGGTATTTATGCTGAAGATCTGTTAGCAGTTAGGGATAACTATTGTATAAATAATGGGTTAGCTCAAAAAAATCAAAAATCTTGTCATGGTACGATGCTGAATGATGTGTCTTTAAATAATAATCTTTATAACAGCATGATACGTGCTTGGTCTGTTAAAGATTTTTATCCAACAACAGTGACACCGACACTTCATGATCAATTTTTTAGTGTATTTCATAAATTCGACTTAATTGCCAAAGAGCACACGCCTGAATTATTAGCAACAATAATTCGCCGGGCAGCAGAACAAAATGAATTATATTTAGAGATTATGGCAATTAGCTCTTTATATGATTTTAAAATCAAATTTAATACTTTGAATTTTGTTGATCTTGAACAGATGCGTAAATCTTTATTAGGTTTAACTGCTTTTAAGAAAAATTTACAATTGCATCTGCAGCAAACCAATAATCTTATGCATAGTACACGTCAAATTTTAAATTGTGATCATAGCAATGCAGAACCAGCTTGTAATGTAACTATTAAATTGCAATATTATGTTTTGCGTGAGCAATCCTTAGAAAGTATTTTCACTCAAGCGTTAACTGGTTTCTTGATAGTACAACAAACTAATAATGTAGTAGGGATTAATTTTGTTCAGGCCGAAGATGGCTACATTGCTTTACGTGATTATAATAAACATATGCAAATTATCTCTTACTTGCATAGTATATATCCTAATGTGCATATAGCATTGCATGCTGGTGAATTAAATGCACAAGATGTAACTCCAGAAAATTTAAGATTTCATATTAAAACCGCAATTAATGTAGCTGGTGCGGAACGTATTGGCCATGGTGTAGCTATTGCTTATGAAAATGATGTTGAAACAACATTAAAAACCATGGCAATGCAGCATATTCCAGTTGAAATTAATTTAATTAGTAATGCTCTTATTTTGAATGTATTCGGCAATCAACATCCTTTATTATATTATATTAAACATAATGTTCCAGTAGTATTCTCATCAGATGATGAAGGGGTTTTACGTACGGATCTGACTAGTCAATATGTTGCTGCGGTTTTACAGCATCATTTAAGTTATGACATTATTAAACAAATTAATCGTAATACATTAATATATAGTTTTTTATCAAGTAAAGAAAAATTGTTGTTACAAAAGCAGTTAGATAAGAAATTATTAATTTTTGAATCGCAATTTTTATAAGAGGAATAATTTTTGTGACTACATGGATACGCACTATTTTACCTATATCAGCAATTTTTGCATTGCGTATGTTGGGATTGTTTATGCTCATCCCAGTTTTCACCATTTACGCACAACATTTAATTGGCGCCACACCAATTTTAATTGGTACTGCTCTTGGTGTGTATGGATTAAGTCAAAGTATATTGCAATTACCTATGGGAATTTTATCAGATCGTTATGGTCGTAAAATCGTAATTTTCATTGGGTTATTATTATTTATCAGCGGTAGTATTTACGGTGCGTTAACAAATTCTATATTAGGTATGATTGTTGCGCGTACCTTACAAGGTGCTGGTGCCATTGGTGGGGTATTGATGGCACTATTAGCAGATTTAACAACAGAGAAAGAACGTACTATGGCTATGGCAATTATTGGTGCCACCATTGGTATTTCTTTTGGTATTGCTATGATCATTAGTCCTATGCTCGCGCATTATTATAATTTACATGGTATCTTTTATTTAACCTCTATATTAGCTATTATTGGTATATTATTATTATGCTACGTAGTTCCAGCCCCGAATAAGGTAGCTTATCAAAAATCTGAAGTTTATTGGTTAAGACTAAAAAATAATTGTATTAATGTTGCATTACAAAGATTAAATTTTGGTATTTTTTGTCAGCATTTAATACTAACAGCTACTTTTTATAATTTACCGTTATTGTTACACAAACAAATATCATTAGGTAATTTACAACAATTATGGCATTTTTATGCAATAATAATGCTATTAGCATTTTTAATCATGATTCCTATAATTATTTATAGTGAAAAAAATAATTTAGTTAAATGTAGTTTTTTATTATCAATAGTAATTAGTTGTTTAACACAATTTAGTTTATTGTTTTTTTATGATCATTGGGTATATTTATGTGCGTTAATGTTGTTATATTTTATAGCATTTAATATTCTTGAGGCTATGTTGCCATCTTTAATATCTAAACAAGCCGATATTAATAGCAAAGGTACCGCCATGGGAATTTACTCTAGTTCACAATTTTTTGGGATTTTTATTGGTGGATTACTTGCTGGAATTTTATATGGTTATGGTGGTAATGTTGCGATTTTTTGTTTAAATGCAATTGTTGCATTGCTTTGGTTAATAGTAGCTTGGAGGATGAATGTAGTACAGAAGACATCCTGATAATAAACCGAATAAATGTCCTTGCCAAGAAATGGTTTTTTTAGTAGGGAAGATACCAAAAAATATTCCAGCAAAGTAATATATGCTTAAGATCCCGAGAATAATTGCCATAAATGTTGGATGATAAATTAAATTATTGACTAATAGTCCCCAGTATCCAGTTATTAATGCACTTGCGCCAATATGAATCCCTGATTTTGCAAAGCACCAAATTAAGATACCACTACTAACAGTTATAAAAATGGTGGCGTAAATAAAATAATTAATGCCGCTAATGAGTATAAAATTACTGAGTATTAACAATGGTATGGTATTAAAAAATAGATGATTAAAATTTAAATGTAAAAGCGGAGCGCATATTATTCCAAATACACCATAAATACGTCTTGGTATAATACCTAAATATAATAACTTTTTATTTAATAAAAAGTTATTAATAATAAATATTAACCATATAAATGCTATAATTTTGAACAGAGTAGGGGCATGATTTTTGGTTTGCAGCGCAATTATACTGCAATTATTAATCATTTCATTAATTATATCAAGCATAATAGTAGCAATCACTTCATTTGTTGTATGACGGTATTATTTGTATAACAATTACGACAAATGCTGTTATTTATCCATTGAATTTCAATGCGTCGATTTTGCGCGCTACCATGGATAGATTTATTATTTGCAACTGTAAAATGATCGGCATAACCTTGCGCATTTAAGTGCGCTAATTTAATATTATTAGCCCATAAAAACGCTAACATAGTTTCTGATCGTGCTTGAGAAATGCGATTTTTATGATGTATAGAACCAATATCATCCGTAAAACTTGCTATATAGATAGCACTATTGGGATATGATTTTAATAATCTAATAACATTAATTAAACACGGTGAATATACTTCATTGAATTTTTGGCTATTAAAAAGAAAATAACGATCTGTGGGAATTATTAAAGTCATTTTATCACCATACTGAATAAACTGAATATCATTTTTATTCAATATATTGATGATTTTGGTTTGACTTTTCATTGGACGTATATCGGCTTTATCTACAGGCACACTATTATATGGCTCAAAATTATTATAAGGTGGTGAGTATTGACACCCATTTAATATAATAATGGTAGTAGTAAATAATGCAATTATAAAAGATAAGATACGCATCAAT
>CAXNCW010000067.1:0-6056 GCA_964200955.1 Legionellaceae bacterium | reverse complement strand
CTTGAGAGTCCGAAGTTCCAGGCCACCAATTAACTAATCGTTTAAAAATAGCTCCGCCAACAAACCCTTAAATTTCATGTTTGTTTATCGATAAAATCGCATACAATCTATGGTTTTGCTTAAGCAACCTGTCTTTCTTCATCTATAGAGTGCTGCAATTGGCCAATATTTATCCTATGTCTTAAGAATTTTTTGAAGATGGTATGTTTTGTCCGAAACAATGAATTGGGAGTGTTTGACCTAAAGATCTTTCGCATGGAAAATTATTCCTTATTAGTCTAGCAATGAAAAAGGGATAGCCCAAAGATTATCTCCAAATGACAAACATTGCTCCCCATTGTAAAGAACTATTCCACTATCCCAGTCTTTGCCAACTAAAGAGGCCAATTTTCTTAATCCTCGGAAATCTTGATTGAAAATCGTACTACTAGCTTTAACTTCAATGCCAATAATTCTACGCTCATTATTTTCCAGAACAAAATCTACCTCGACTTGATCCTTGTCGCGGTAATAATAAATACTCCATGATCCATCAGAAACATTGATAGTTTTTAATAACTCACCATACACCCATGTTTCTAATAGAGCGCCAAAATATGATTTATCCGTTTGAAGTTTTTCTATGGCAACCCGATTAAGACAAGCTAAAAGACCACTATCAATAAAATGAATTTTGGGAGCTTTAATAATTCGATTTAGCGTATTCCCATGCCATGGCCGTAATTGGTGTACTAAAAATAATGTTTCCAGTAATCCAACATATTTTTGTACGGTTTTCGTGTCTAAATTTAATTGCCCGCCAATTTGAGTGAAATTAGTTAATTTTCCGGATTGTTGCGCAAGAACCTCCAAGAGTCGTGGCATTTCGACTAATTTTTCAATCGATGAGATATCTTTTACATCACGCTCTATAATGGCTTTAATATAAGACTTTGCCCAAGCATTGCGACGGGTTTGCTCTTGTCGCAAGAGCATTTCAGGATATCCGCCTGTAAGTACACGAGCAATATAGTCCAATTGTTTCGTAAGTGTTGTGATGGTTGGCCAAGATTGATTTTGAGCATAATTTAAAAAGTGATGTTCACGGCATTCAATTTCAGCAAGAGAGAGGGGCAGTAAGGTTAATATTTCCATACGGCCTGCCAAGCTATCGCCTATTTGAGGTAAAGCCAGAAGATTAGCTGATCCGGTTAGTAAAAATCGCCCAGGTTGTCTATTTTGATCTACCGAGAGTTTTATGGACCGAAGTAATTCTGGTGCACGTTGTATTTCATCTATTATTCCCTTGTCTATTCTGTTAACAAAACCCACAGGATCTTGTTTTGTAGCATTGAGTACATTGTCATCATCTAAAGTGTAATAAGGTAAGGATGGCGAATACTGCTTCACTAAAGTGGTTTTTCCAGATTGCCGAGGTCCGTTAATCAATACAACAGGTGTATCTTTCATGGCTACATTCATTCGATCTTTAAGTTGCCTAGGAAAATCATTTTTTATTTTATTCACACACTATCCTAACTTTTCAGTGGCATGATTGGCTCGTCCAAAATGGAATATAATCGCGTCTATGATGGATTATATGTCCGTCCATTATGTAATATACACTCCTCTAAAATGGAATGCAAATAAATTAAAAACCCTATTGTTAGTGCGCGATGAAAGTAATATTTATTTTAAAGCCTTTATTTCTCTCCTTGAGAACTTCGGACTCTCAAGTCAATAAAGTTTTGAAAGATCTCTAATCCATATTCGGTCAAAATAGCCTCAGGATGATATTGCACACCAAAAATGGGGTAATATTGGTGTTGAATAGCCATAATTGCGTCCATATTACCTTGAGTGTCAGTAGTCCAACCGGTAATTTTAAGATCAGCACTGATACTATCTGGATCTATAACTAAAGAATGGTATCTAATAACTTTAAATTGTTTAGGCAAACCAGTAAACAGTGCCGTCTCATCATGACACATTATGGACGCTTTACCATGCATTACCTGCTTAGCAGCAACAACACGCCCACCAAAAAAATTACCCAAGCATTGATGCCCCAGACAAACTCCTAAAATAGGTATTTTTTTATGGATATTTTTAATAACTTCCATAGTCAATCCAGAATCCAAAGGCGATCCTGGTCCAGGAGACAAAATAATATGAGTATAATCCAGAAACTCTAAGCTTTTTAATAGAAACGAATCGTTTTTAATAACATCAATTTGATAATTTAAAATACCCAGGTAATGCACAATATTATATGTAAAAGAATCATAGTTATCAATTAGTAACAACTTAACCATGGATCAAACTCACTGCAACAATACCAACAATAGAATTCGTCATCCAAATTTTATCTGCCTTCATCAAATCTTCTGTAGTAATATACGCCTCTTTGGTTTGTGGATACATTTCAAGAAATTTTTCTCTCATTATGCCAGGAAGAACACCACAATCTAATGCAGGAGTAAGAAGCAGCTCACCTTTTAACATAAAGACATTTGACTTTGAACCCTCTGTTACATAACCATCTTTATTGACAAAAATGATATCAAACAAGTTATCATATGCGTTTTTTTGCTTTAAAACTCGATTATAGTAACCGCGTATCGATGCAACATCTGTCTTATGATTGAATAAAATATTATCATATGTAGAAATTTTATCGTCATATATTTGAACTTTATTTTTCAGATTCTGTTGTTCAAGTTTAAATGATGTAATGTTATAAGCGCCATGTTTTTGTAAAACAAGTTTAATTTTATAGGGATAACGCGCATCAAGAGTTTTGGTTAATAAAACCAAATCATCACATATGGCCTGTTCAAAATATCGAAAATTAAAAAACTCCGCTGAACGAAACAAACGCTGTAAATGTGCATCCAAATAACGAAATCCTATTTTAGCGTCATAAAGAAAGCATTCTATTAAATTAAATGGTGTGGCCAAATCCATAAAAAAATTAGCTTTTGTTTTCACTTCCTCTAACTCCTCTTGAATTATGGAATCATGAACAATACCGCCTCCAACTCCACATTCACCTGCGTTATCTTCTATATATAGAGTACGAATCGCAACGTTAAAACACATATCATTATCTGGAGTAATGAACCCAATTGCTCCCGTATAGATACTACGATCTTGCTGCTCTAATTCTCGTATAATCTGCATCGTTTTTATTTTAGGAGCGCCGGTAATTGAGCCGCAAGGAAACAAAGAGGATATAATATGACTAAAAGCCAGATCTTTATCAATATTACAAGTGATTGTAGAAGTCATTTGATAAACAGTTTCATAAGTCTCAATTTCAAAAAGATGAAGTGCTTGCACAGTTTTTTCTTGCGCAATCATACTCAAATCATTACGGATCAAATCCACTACAATCATATGTTCAGCTATGATTTTAGGATCTGTAACAAGCCGTACTTTATTTTCCATATCTTGATTTTTATCATGCGCGCGTGGCATAGTGCCTTTCATAGGTTTCGAACGCAAATGATCGGATTTTTTTTCAAAAAATAATTCTGGTGACAGAGATAATAGTTGAAAATTCTCTCCAAAAAACAATGCTGCAAACTCGACTTTTTGCCTTTCTCTTAGTTTTATATACAAATCTAGCGCAGATCCATGTAATCGAAATCGATACTTTCCCGTAAAATTAACTTGATATGTCTCACCTTCTATAATATATGTTTTTATCTTATCTAAGCAGGAAATATATTGCTCAGTATTAAAGCTTAATTTAGCATTATAAATAAAACTTGTCTGACATTCGTCTTTAGCAGTCAACTTTTCTAATAAACATGCTACTTCTTCTTGAGTTAAAAGTTCATGGTACTCAAAACAATAAAAATCCAGTAAAGGCCGATGTGAGGTATATTGATAGCCAGATACAATTTTTTCATTTAGACCATAAGAGGCTTCATATGCAATATAACCAACTAAATACTTGCCAGATCGGCGTGCCTCATCCACTTTATCTAAGCTACTTTGAAGTGTGTCAAATGTCGTACAGCAAATACGAGTATATGATCCATGAAAATAATGAGAGTTTGCCTGTTCACATAAAGTTTTTCTATTTTCTAATAATACATAGGCCATACTTGTCGCTCCAAAAAATCAATTACAGAATGTATCTGATTAATTGCAGTTAGTATAGATTTTAAGTTACAATTTTATGAAAGCCATCATTGTAATTACTGGTATATAGCATGGAATGCTTATGAAAAGATCACGGTGGTTATTATTAATAATATGTACATTATATTTAAATGGTTGTATCGATACTCTCTGGACCGGAGCTTCATTAATGTACGAACGACATCATATTTATAAAAAAATCAATGATTATCAATTATCCTCTATGGTCTATAGATTATTATTTATTGATAAAAAATTAAAGAATCAACAATGTTTAGTGGAAATCACTGTATTTAACGGCGATATTTTAATCAGCGGTCATGTACCATCTGCAGATATAAAAGAATTGATTGCATTCCGTTTACATAAATTATCCGGATACCGAGCAATTTATAATGAAATCACAATTAATACCAGTAAATCGAATCAACTATTAGACAGCTGGATTACCGCAAAAATTCGCAGTAAAATTATCACTAATTCTCAGATAGCACCAAGTGATTTTAAAATCACCACTACAGATGCTATTGTATATATAATGGGTGATATTAAAGCTAATCAAGCATCGCAAGTAATTGCTATTGTACAAAATACAAATGGTGTCAGAATGATTGTAAAATTAATACATTACTATTATTTAAAATAAAAATATCCAACCTATTTTGATGCTTGCTGCCAACCACCGCCAAGAGCATAAAACAATGCTACAGTATCTAATAAACGATTAGTTTGTGATTGAATACGAGTTAACTGTGATTGATAATAAGATTGTTGCGCGATTAATAAAAACACTATATTACTATCACCAAGTTTCAATTGTTGCCGAACCAAATTTACGGCTAAAAATGCAAAGTGTTCTGCTTGAGTAGCAGTTATTAATGCTACTGCATCAAATTTAATCGCTTGTAATACATCAGCAACATTTTGAATCGCATTAAGTATCGTAGCACGATATAAAGCCGTTGTTTGCGCGTAATTAGATTCTGCTTCTCGTTGTCGATGCATTAACATACCACCATCAAAAACCGGTTGTATTACAATACCCGCTAAAGACCAAAATTTAGTATTCGATAATAATAATGATGTCATGTCAAGTGCTGCAGAACCAAGATTTGTGGGTCCAATATTAATATTAGGCAAACGATTAGCAATGCTTACACCAATTAATGCATTTGCAGCACGCATCTGTGCTTCTGCAGCTTTAATATCAGGTCGCTGTTCTAATAATGTCGACGGTAATATTAATGGTAAATTTTTAGGTAATGTTAAAGAACTAAATTTAAACAATGGCAAGCTATCATCATCAGGTAAACGTCCAGAAAAAGTTTTTAATAAATCACGTTGTAATGCCAATTGTTTGTTTAACAGTGGTAATGCCATTTCAAAATTAGCTAATAATTTTTTTTGCAGATTAATTTCTGCGAGTGTAATATCACCTAAATTTAATTGTTGTTGCATAATATTGATTAATTTTTTTTGACTTTTAATAGTTTGATTTGTAATAAAAAGTTGCTCACGAGTTGAAGCTTCTTGAATGGCAACATTAGTAATGTTAACTACCAAAGTTAAATATGTTGCATTTAACTGCCAAGATTGCCAATCAGCTTGTGCTGCTAACGCCTGCAGTTGATGACGAGTTAATCCAAACACATCTGGTATATACGATAAATATAATTGCCCAGTATATAATGAAAAATTATATTTATTATCTGCTAACTCACTTTGTAACACTCCTGCAGTTTGTTGCAATGCAGGGCTAAAAGATGAACCAATAAATGGATATAATGTCCCGCTTTGCGCGTACAAACGCTCCAACGCACTATGTAAAGCAGCGCGCGCTGCAATAATATTAGGATTATGTTTTAAACTTAACAAAATGAGATTATTTAATTCTTGCGAATGAAATAATTGCCACCATTGTTTTG
>CAXNCW010000066.1:0-6062 GCA_964200955.1 Legionellaceae bacterium | reverse complement strand
TACTTCTAAAACAATTTTAGTTTTAAAGTCAGCTGTATATATTTTTTGTTTTTTGCTCATATTAATATTCCCTAAATGTTATGTTTTATTTTAACTGTTCAGGAATTAGATTCTATATTTTATTGTCTGAAAAAGTAGTGGCATTATACCGTATATTGGCGGCGAAATTCAGACATTTAAAATACCTGGTAATCATGAAACTATGTTTTTCGATCCGCATGTTGGTGAATTAGCGAAAAAATTAAATGAGTTATCTTTTTATGATGATTGTGTGTGAAAATTTTCATATAACTCGATAATCAAGCACAGAGATTTGTATAGTTTAAAATATCTCGCGCTAGTTTTTATCGATATCTTGATGTGGTTTAATGGATCTGGACAGCTAAGAAACAAAGTCTATATTGACTTACAAAGCATAGTAGTTTAAAAGGAATGTTTTGTTTTGATATTACTAAAGCTATGTATATAGATAACCATCAGGGAGTTAAGGTAAATGAGTCAGGACTCTTGGGGTATTAACCCATTATGCAACACAATTATAGGATTTAAGAATTATTTTTCTTTTGCTACCCGCTCTCGTTATATCTCTTTTTCTTTGGCTAACCAACCCGATATGGCGCTTTTGCTTTTGTCATTTGCTAGAAAAAAAAATATCACTCAATTACCAAATCAATTTCCACAACATTTGTTTGAACAACTTGAGACCTTTGGGTTTTTAATAAACTACAGTCGCTTACGTGGCTGGAGTTGGATTCGACATCGTTTTAATTTTTTAAATGAAAATAGAAACGTTAAATTTAATTATCATGGCCGAGTACTGGCTATCACGTCTTTTGTGTTTATGGCCTTTAATTCACAGAAAAATGGCCGCTACATCAAAGAAACTGTTCTTCTCCCCTTCTGGGCAAAAGAATTTAGTTATTTAGTTTACCAATTAGTCAATGGCAAGTTAGATCCATCGATTTTTTTTAACCCTAAGACTAAACGACGATTATTGAAACATGGTGTGCTTGGAAATATCGAATATTTACCTAAAATAGACAGTTTTTTTAGCCGCGAATGTATTCTATCTAATCAATTAATTGATCAAATACCTCAATCGTATCGGTCTAATTTGCCATCTACTTTGACGGGTAAACTCGGTATGACCATCAACCCTCGATTGTATACCTGCGGATCTTCGAGTTTACCAGAGACCGTTCTACAAAAAATAGCGCAATTAGACTGGATCAAAAAAGCCAAACCGAATCTTTTCATTGAGCATCCTGTTTCAGGTGTACTATCTGTGTATTGGCTTGATGACTTACAATATACCAAAGCTTGTCAGTTGAAGTTAGGAACACTCAAACCCGATGAATTGGACGATGATACATTTCGTTTATTTAATTGCGTTTTCTTGATCTACTCTAAGAAGCAATTAGAGCAATTCGAAGAAAAAATGACTTTATTTAAACAAGCTGTTGCTGAGGGATATAGTAGGCAAGCTATTATTTTTCAACAAATACTGCCACCACTAGAGCTAGTGATGGCAAGAAAATATGTTCGTTTTTTAGATAAAAATCGTTTTTTAATGCTGGATAAAGCAAATGGAGGAACAAAAAAACGATACTGGGTTCATCGTGATGCATTCACATTTCATATACAGCACCAACTAGCAACGTTACTAAATCAATTTCTTACCAATGCTATAAAACCAGGACATAACGCGTTAACTGTCTACAAAAAAGGGGCTGTTTTGCCGGTGCATAAAGATGATGTACTTGCTTTCTCCTGGGTGTTATCACTACCTTTGGAAGCAATGCCTGAAGAGCAAGAACCCTGGCCTCTTTATACAGAATCGGATCCTGAAAAACCTATCAAAGCGTTATTACAACCTGGAGACGCTTTGTTAGTGAATCCGCAACTTCCTCATTGGCGTGATGAATTTACAGATGAGGCGCTGCATATTTTATTTTTATGGTTTACAGAAACTGACTTTGTTGGTTATGTCAATGGTAACTGGATCGTATAAACCGAGACTATTGGGAGTACAGGATGTCTATTCTTAATTTAACTGCGCGTCAACTTGTTGCTCATGTAAAACAAGGTGATCTTTCCGTGAGCGACATCACATTGGCTTATGTGAACCAGATTTTAACGTTTAATAATAAAATAAATGCGTTAGTGCAGTTTGATGCTGAATCAGCACTTCTACAGGCTAACCGCATTGATAAGAATCTAAAAAAATATGCACATAAAATATTATTAGGAGTTCCTGTAACCATTAAAAATGCTTGTTCCGTACTTGGATTTAAACCTGATAAAGGCTCAACAGGTTTACTCGGACAGGCTAGCGTGTCCGATGCCACAATTGTTGCAAGACTGCGTGATCAAGGCGCCATTATCCTTGGCTTAACTAATACTCCCGAATTTAGTATTGGGTTTGAAACGGACAACTTAGTTTATGGTCAAACAAAAAATCCGTATGATTTATCTCGCACACCTGGGGGAAGCAGTGGTGGCGAAGCTGCGGCACTTGCAGCACGATGCTCACTCATTGGCATTGGTTCAGATGCGACCGGAAGCCTAAGAGTTCCTGCTCATAATACGGGTATTGCAACCATTCGCCTAACGCAAGGTAGAATACCTTATACAGGCACAATCCCTGTTGATGCAATGGGCTTATTTAGCCAATTTATCTCCTACGGACCTATGGCAAGAACAGTAGACGATTTAGCGCTTGTTTCACCAGTGTTAATTGGGCCAGACAATCTTGATCCACATGTTGTTCCCGTACCCTGGCCAAAGCATCGTAAGATTGAAGTGGATAAACTGAATATTGCCTATTATTCGGACGATGGTATTTCAAAAATTAATGGGCCTACAAAAAAAACCCTACTAACTGTCGTTCGTTGTTTAAAATCTGTTGCACATTCCGTCGTTGAAACAAGGCCAAGTGTTTTAGATAGTATGGAAAACCTGTTAATCCACAGTATATTTTTAGGTGGCGATCGCGGAAAGTGGTTAAAAGATATTATCAAAAAATTCAATATTATGGAGCCCTCTCCGTTACTAATGGAGTTTCTCGAGCTCTGTAAAAAAAGCAAACTATCGATCACCGATTTGCGTGTTAATTGGATGAACATTGATCGTGTTCGACGTCAAATGTTGGAATTTATGGAGCCTTTTGATCTCATTGTTTGTCCCGTAGCTGCTACAGAAGCAAAATTACATGGGCACTCTTACCGCGAAATTAAAGATTTCAGTTACACCATTTTCTATAGTCTGGTTAATTGGCCTATTGTGGTGGTTCGTTGTGGAACAAGCGATGATGGTTTACCGATTGGACTACAGATTATCGCAAAGCCATGGCGTGAAGATGTAGCGCTCTATTTGGCAAGTTATCTAGAAACTGCTTTAGGTAACATGGGGTTAGCAAAAGGTTTTTTTTAACTATAAAAGGATGCTAAATGTCGTCAAATCAAACTTCCTCGTCTACTTTTGAGCTACGTATAGCTACAAAAAAAGAGCGCTTTTATAACATTTTTCTCGCGGTCGTTAAAAAATATTGTGCATTTTTTAAATCTGTTATGAATGGATATGCATTAAATAAAAAAGAAAAATTTTATCCTCATATTAAAAATCAACTTCTCGCAAGCAAAACATATAAACCTTGTCTTATGTACCCAATATTTATGCAAAATGATTATTTTATCATTCTTAATACCGACTGGATTAAAGAATTATTAAAGCACCCACGTCTCAAAGAAGGGGCATTTTTTGGTGAAGGTCGACAATTAGTTGTGATCGCAGAAGGTCTTGGTCGTTTTCGTATGAGCAATGATCGCAAAGATGCGAAAGAAAAACGAAGCATTCTTGCTCAATTAGTGTCTAAACCAGAACAATACATTCCAAAAATACGGGCGATTTCTCACGAATTGGTTAACGAATGGAGTAAATCAACTACCAATGAACATGTCATTAATAATGATATTAAAAAATTTACAGTTGGTTTGTATTTGAAAGTATTATTTAATTATCAAGGAGAGGTCGATCAAATCCCACAGATTCTAGATCAGCAAATAGACTTGTTAGCAAAACGTCTAAAAAACAGAGCAATCAATAATTTTGAGCAACAGTTTTTAACTTTAAGAAATCAGCTTGTTGATTTAATTGGACATGATGAAGGCTTACTGAAAACAACTGATTATCTTAACAGATTAACCAATTACATTGATTCTCATTATAAATCAATTGAAGATGATGCGTTTGCATCGGGACTAAATGGTGCTGTACTGGCTGGCTATTTAGCCCCCTACCCTGCATTCCTGGCTCTTATATTAGAGCTTGGTAAAAACGTAACCTATCAGCAAGAATTATTAGTTGAGTGGGAACGCATGCAAGAATCTAAAGTTGAATTTGAAGTATACATCAGGAAAGAAGATACGCTTCTGGACGCGATTATTCATGAAGTATTACGCATGAATCCTTCACAGCCATTTCTTTTTCGCTCAGTACTTAAGGACATGTTTATTAATGGCTATTTTGTTCGAAAAAACACACAAATTCTCACTGACTTTTATCATGCTCAACGAGATCCTCAATTTTGGGGGCACTCATCTGACCTATTCTATCCAGAACGTTTTTTAAAAAACACTGCTGTTTGTCGTGAGGCATTACTCGCTTATTCAACGGGTCCTAATAATTGTTCAGGGCAGTTTTTTTCTCGATTATCTCTAAAAGTTTTATTGTTGGAACTAGTAACGCAGATCTCATGGCACGTGACATCTAAAAATATTAAACATGTTTTCCATTTTGCTCTTGATTTTAATTCAAATATTACGATCGCAATAAGTAAAAATACTAGTTTATCATGATTGAAAAAAAGAAAATTGCCTCACGTTATCAAGAAAGATTCTGGCTTGAATGGAAGCTATCTCCCACTCACTCAGGATATAACACGCCTCTAATTTATGAAGTACATGGTGATTTAAATACGTTAGCTTTGATTAACGCCCTGGATTATTTTGTTAATCATTACGACGTAGGATGCCGCAGTCGATTCATACTAGAAAATGGCACCCTCATGCAATTAATTTTTGATAAGGTTGAGTTTGATCTAGAAATTATAAAAATAAAAAACCCAACCAAAACTTGCTCCGACGATAATATTGCTGAGTATTTGACGACGACATTTGATTTAGAAACCGGACCTCTGTTCAAGTTTTTTTTATTAGAATTTACAAATGATAAATCGATACTTATTTTTAATTTTCATCATATTATATCTGATGCTGTATCCGCTTTTTATTTTATAAAAGCTATACAGTCGTTATATCACTATTATGATCAAAAGATACCGTTGATACTCGATAAAAATCACTGGGAAACAGACCTAAGACTAGTTAAGACTAGTGATACCCATACTGAAGCCTTAACTTACTGGATCCAATTAATAAAGCATAAATCAAGTTACATTAACCTCCCCAAGCAAGTGAATATTAACTACCCTGAAACGGCAGGGCTAACGCATTATATCGAGTTAGACATCAACGATACGGCCAGGTTAAAGTCTTTTTGCAAGCGCAATGGCTGCACGGTTTTTATCTTATTATGTGTTTCTTTGGCTGTATTATTAATAAAATACACAAAAAACACGAAGATAATACTTAATTATTCGATAGATGCTAGGCCAAAGGGAATGCATAAAACGCTGGGTTGTTTTGTTAATAATTTACCTTTACTCGTTGAGGTTTCTGATGCAGTAACGATACAAAATTTAATCCGCTCAGTCATTACACAAAGAAAAGAAGCAAAGAAATATGGTGAAGTAACGTTGACCGAAATTATCACTGCGATACGAGAAGAAGGATTTTTATTGTCCGACAACCCGTTTAACATCACCGTTAACGAAGCTTATTTTGATAACCGAGCTATAGCATTTGGTGCAGAACTAGTATTGCAACCTATTCAACAAATAAACAGATCACTTGTGAATGAGTTAAATCTCGCTTACCAGATGATCGATAATAAATTACATTTGCGTTTAGATTATCAACGACGCTGCTTTGAAGATACGTTTA
>CAXNCW010000065.1:0-6077 GCA_964200955.1 Legionellaceae bacterium | reverse complement strand
AGTGGTCGTCCCGCGGCAATCAAACAAAGGAGTTTACAAAAATGGGACGAAAAAGAACACCAGGGATCCAAAAACGTGGGGATGTCTGGTACATTGACAAAAAGGTCTTCGGGCGCAGACTTTGCGAAAGCACTGGCACTGGCGACCTCGAAGAAGCAGAAAAATATTTAGCTAGACGTCTTGAAGAAATAAGATTAGCTACTATTTATGGTGTACGGCCTAAACGATCATTTATGGAAGCAGCAACTAAATTTTTAATGGAAAATCAACATAAGCGTAGTTTATGCTCTGATGCTGGTAGACTTAGAGAATTAGTAAAATATATTGGTGATATATCATTAGATGCTATTCATATGGGATCTTTACAAGCCTTTATTGATGGTAGACGAAGAGATAATGTGAAAACGCGCATAATTAATCATGGGTTAAAAATTGTACGTCGTATACTTAATCTTGCTGCAAGTGAATGGGTTGATGAGTATGGTTTAACTTGGTTGGCAACTGCACCAAAAATTAAGCTATTACCAGAACATGATTTACGTAAACCGTATCCATTAAACTGGGAAGAGCAAAATAAATTTTTTGATGAACTGCCAAGACATTTAAAAAATATGTCTTTGTTTGCTGTGAATACAGGGTGTAGAGATCAAGAGATTTGTCAGCTGCGCTGGGATTGGGAGATTAAAATTCCATCTTTACCGCATCTATTAGTGTTTATGATCCCATCCGCATTGGTCAAGAATGGAGATGAGCGTTTAGTAGTTTGTAATGATACTGCACGTGAAGCTATTGAGTCTGAGAGAGGAAAGCATATAACCCATGTTTTTACTTATAAAAACAACCCAATAGCAAGAATGAATGCAACAGCGTGGCGAAGTGCTAGAAAGCGCGTAGATTTAGATCATGTACGAGTTCATGATTTAAAACATACATTTGGTCGTAGATTACGTGCTGAGGGGGTAAGTTTTGAAGATAGACAGGGGATTTATTAGGTCATCGCTCAGGACGTATTACAACGCATTATTCATCTGCTGAATTGCAAAATCTTTATGATGCAGCTAACAGGATTTGCGCGAAACAACAAAGTGGAGTCATACTTAATTTATTACGCAACTCAAGTAAGACATCAATTAAAGAAAATGTTCAAAATCGCAAGTTAATCGCTCTGTAACCTTGAGCTTAACTTGTAGCTCACGCAAAAATCACGCAAGTGTATTTTTGTAAAAATGAAAAAATCAACGTAACTCATTGATTTATATGGTGGCCAGAGCGGGAATCGAACCTGCGACACAAGGATTTTCAGTCCTCTGCTCTACCGACTGAGCTATCTGGCCACTTGATGATATTAAACTCCTGGTTTGTCTTTTAGTCAAGAAAATTTCATTTTGTTTTTGCTAAATTACGTAAAACATATTGTAAAATACCACCATTACGGTAATATTCTATTTCATTTTCTGTATCAATACGACAAATCACATAAATTGTTTGTTCATTAGCATTATTTCGACTAATGGTTAATTTAATTTCTGCATTAGGAGTTAATGTATCATTGATCTCAATACTAATACGTTCTTTACCAGTTAATTCTAAAGTTTTACGTGTTTCACCAGGTTTAAATTGAAGTGGTAATACACCCATACCCAATAAATTGGATCGATGAATACGTTCAAAACTTTCGGTAATAACTGCTTTGATGCCTAATAAATTTACACCTTTAGCAGCCCAGTCACGAGAAGAACCAGTGCCGTATTCTTTACCTGCAATAATCACTAATGGCTGGGTATATTGTTGATACAACATCGCTGCATCATAAATAGATAAAATTTGTTTTGTAGGTATATGACAGGTCATACCACCTTCTATACCCGGCGTCATTTCATTATGAATTCGAATATTAGCAAAAGTACCGCGCATCATCACTTCATGATTACCACGTCTCGATCCATAAGAATTAAAGTTTTTTTCTAAAACTCCTTTAGATTTTAAATAAATTCCGGCTGGGGAATTCGGTTTAATTGATCCAGCTGGGGATATATGGTCTGTTGTAATCGAATCACCTAATATAGCTAAAATATAAGCATTGTGAATTGGAGTAATAGAGTGGGGGTTGATTGGTAAATTTGTAAAGAAAGGCGGGTGTTGAATGTAAGTTGAATCATGATTCCATTGATAAGTTTTATCATTATTGGTTTTAATTGCTTGCCAATGCGCATCACCATTGAATATTTCGACATACTCTTTATGAAACATAGATCTATTAATTTTTGCAACTTCTACAGCAATTTCTTCATTACTTGGCCAAATATCTTTTAAATATACAGGATTATTATTTTGATCGACACCTAAGGAATCTTTAGTTAGATCGTAATTAATATTGCCAAGTAATGAATAGGCTACAACTAATGGTGGTGAAGCCAACCAATTAGCACGTACTTGAGGGTGAATGCGCCCTTCAAAATTACGGTTACCAGATAAAATTGCACAGACAACTAAATCATTATTGATAATATCTTTAGTGATTTCTGGGTCTAATGGTCCAGAATTACCAATGCAGGTAGTACAACCGTAACCAACTAAATTAAATCCTAATTGATTTAAATAGGTTTGCAAGCCGGTTTTTTGTAAATAATCACTAACTACTTTGGATCCTGGTGCTAAAGAGGATTTTACCCATGGTTTGCGCATTAAACCTTTGGCGATTGCTTTTTTTGCTAATAATCCAGCAGCAATTAAAACATTTGGATTGGAAGTGTTAGTGCAACTTGTAATGGCAGCAATGACAATATCACCATGTTGTAAATTAGTTTGATTATTATGCTGCGATGAGTTTTTAACAATTATTTTATTCTGTTGTTGTAAAAACCGCTCAAATATTTGGGGTAATGTCGTTAATTCCACTCGATCTTGTGGGCGTGATGGTCCTGCAAGAGATGGTTTCACTGTATCGAGGTTAAAAATTATTGTATCAGTGAAGTTTGCCTCTTGATAATTATTGTCAAACCATAAACCTTGAATTTTTGCATAAGCTTCGACTAACTCAATATTTTCTGATGAGCGTCCAGTTAATTGTAAATATTCCAGTGTTTTAGCATCAATGGGGAAAAAACCGCAAGTAGCACCGTATTCTGGTGCCATATTAGCAATTGTGGCTCTATCTGGAACTGTTAAACAATTCAATCCCGGGCCATAAAATTCGACAAATTTACCAACTACACCGTGTTTACGTAACATCTGAGTAATAGTTAAAACTAAATCTGTGGCTGTAATACCTTCATGTAATTTGCCAATGAGTTTAAAGCCAATAACTTCAGGCACGAGCATTGACACTGGCTGTCCAAGCATTGCAGCTTCAGCTTCAATACCACCAACTCCCCAACCTAATACTCCTAAACTATTAATCATAGTTGTATGGGAGTCGGTACCGACTAAAGTATCAGGATAAGCATATAAAGTACCATCATGGTCATGAGACCAAACAACTTGCGCTAAATGTTCTAAATTCACTTGATGACAAATTCCTGATCCAGGAGGGACTACATGAAAATTATTAAATGCTTGTTGTCCCCAGCGTAAAAATTCATAACGTTCTTGATTGCGTTGCATTTCTATATCGGTGTTCAGTTGCAATGCATTGTTTGTAGCGAAATAATCAACCATGATTGAATGGTCAATAACTAAATCAACTCGCAATAGTGGTGAGATTTTATTGGGATCATTGTCCATTTTTTGTAATGCATTGCGCATAGCGGCTAAATCAACTATTGCTGGGACACCAGTAAAATCTTGCATTAATACTCGTGCGGGCCTATATGCAATTTCGTGTTTTATTGATGATTTTTTATGCCAATTCGCTAAGTCAATAATATTTTGTTTGGTTACGGTCTTATTGTCTTCAAAACGTAATAAATTTTCAAATAAGATTTTTAATGAAATAGGCAAGTGTTTTAGTTCTGGAAAATATTGTTCTTCAGCCTGTTTTAAACTGAAATAAGTATAGGATTTGTTATTAATTAGTAAGTTAGTCTTGGTTTTAAAACTGTTTAGACCTGTTGCCATGAATACTACTCCAACGCATTTTCAAAAGTACTATAATACTATCGTAAAATTTACGGCAATTCTAATATTTTCAACTATAATTAGTAATTAGAAGTTAATGACATGGAGATTCTATGAAGCTTAAATCTAATTTAGATGGTAAATATGTGTATGTTGTTGATGGTTGTAGAACTCCTTTTTTAAAAGCAAAAAATATTGGTGCTTTTACAGGAGCTGATTTAGCGGTTGCGACCGGACAAACTTTACTCAATCGGCAAACATTTACAATTGATCAATTAGATGAAGTAATTATTGGCTCAGCAATTTCAGCGCCTAATGAAGCTAATATCGCACGTGTTGTAACTTTGCGTTTGGGTTGTGGTAATAAAGTACCGGCATTTACTGTAATGCGTAATTGTGCTTCAGGTATGCAGGCTATTGATACTGCGGCGATGTATATTGCTTCTGGACGTAGTAATTTAATTTTAGTAGGTGGTACTGAAGCAATGAGTCATGCGCCAATGTTATTAAATCAACAACTGGTGACATGGTTGAATTCTTGGCGTTATGCGAAACAATATAGACACAAGATCATGACATTAATGCAATTTAAACTGGCGTTTTTAACACCGGTGATAGCTTTATTACAAGGATTAACCGACCCCATTCTTGGTTTGAATATGGGGCAGACAGTTGAAGAATTAGCTTATAAATTTAATATTACACGTGCACAAATGGATGAGTTTGCGCTTGAGAGTCATAGACGCGCTGAATGCGCGTATTTGGAACAGCGCATGGAGGAAGTAATTCCAATTATTGATCATTATGGAAAATTGTATTCGCAGGATGATGGGATTAAACCAAATTTATCATTAGAACAATTATCACAATTTAAACCGGTTTTTGATAAAAACTTTGGCCTCATAACTGCGGCAAATAGTTCACAAATTACTGATGGTGCTTGTATGTTATTATTGGCGAGCCAAGAAGCCGTAAAAAAATATAATTTATCAATTATAGGTAGAATTATTGATTCGCAATGGGCCGCACTAGAGCCAATAAATATGGGTTTAGGACCGGTTCATGCAGCAATACCAATTTTAAAACGGCATCATCTTAAGCCCAATGATTTAGATTGTTTTGAAATTAATGAAGCTTTTGCTGCACAAATATTGAGTTGTTTAGCTGCATTTAATGATGAAGAATATAATCGCAAACATTTTGGCTTATCCAAACCTTTAGGTGCTCCAGATTTAATTAAAGTTAATCCTGATGGTGGTGCAATTGCTATTGGTCATCCTATTGGTGCTAGTGGTGTACGTATTGTTTTACATGTTTTACAATCATTAAAACATAATAATGGTAAACGGGGAATGGCGACTTTGTGTGTCGGTGGTGGCCAAGGCGGTGCCATGTATTTAGAGCGGAGAACTGTGCCATTATAAATCATTTGTTAGCGAGGTTATGATGAATCAATATCAATATTGGGAAATGCTCAAAGATAATACACAAATTGTTTGGTTAGGATTAAATTGCCAAAATAATAATATTAATGTGATTAACAATACAGTATTAGATGAACTGAATCATTTATTACAAGAAGTTGCTAAAGATTCTCAAGTTATAGGACTGATTATCTATTCATTAAAATCTCAACATGGTTTTATAGCCGGAGCAGATATTTATGAATTTTCTAATTTCACTTCTTCTGAACAAATTTTAAATTTTTTACATAAAGGCCATGCAGTATTTTCACGTTTAGAAGCCTTAAATATCCCAACTGTTGCTATGATTGATGGTTGTTGTTTAGGTGGTGGTTTGGAATTAGCTCTAGCATGTAAGTATAGGATCTCATCTGACAAATCATATTTTGGATTACCAGAGGTTTTATTAGGTATTCATCCAGGCTGGGGTGGCACCGTGCGTTTATCACGTTTAATTGGTGGTTTTAAGGCTTTGTCTCAAATTATGTTAACTGGTAAACAATTGTTCGCTTATCAAGCCAAAAAATTAAATATTATTGATGAAGTTGTGCCATTAAG
>CAXNCW010000064.1:0-6176 GCA_964200955.1 Legionellaceae bacterium | reverse complement strand
ATTAGCCGATGTTTGATTTGCACTGATTATATTTTTTAATTGAAAGCCAAAAGAAAATATTACACGATAATTTTGAAAATTAGCAGGGATAGCAATACCATTTACTATGTTAGGATTAATTTGTTTATATTGTTTTAATAATATTTGATGATTTATGTCATATAAATTGGTCCAAATATTTGGTGTATCTTGATAAATAAAATTAGCACTAAAGCTATTGTCATATTGTAATAAATTTTTCTCTATTAAATTTTGTTCTATAGATGGTTTAGATGATAATAAAATTAATTGTTTTTGATGATTAATTACACCAATTGAAATAGAGTTAATTTCTAATTGTCCAATTATATCTGCAAAAATATTACGCAATATTGCGTAATATTTGAATAAATAGTCATTGACTAATGGGTGTAATTTGATCATTATGATATCCATATATATAAAACGTGATTTTGAATTATATATGTATATAATATAGTGTCAATATTAATATGAGATGGTGTCAAACCAAATCACGTCATTTCATCCGTTGTATAAACCCGGATTATTAGCAGCAGGATTACCAAAATAATTACTGCTGTTGAGGCGATAATTTGTTACCCAATAGGGGTTGTCTGCGCGATAGTTTCGTGCTGGACTATCAATATATTCAGGGGAGGGTTTATAAATAGCTTGACATCCTACAAGACAGAATATCATCATTAGTTTACATACTATGCTAGTAAATGCACGCATGATTATTTCCATATGCTTAATTATTAATTTAAGCATAGTATTTTAATGCTATTATTGCAAATTTTGGAGTTGAAAAATATGAATTTACCATTGGTTCGTAGTAAAAAAACTGATAGTCATTTAAATTCTGAAAATTTATCAAAATGTTTTAATTTGTTGTCTAATATTGAACTTGTTAATTATTTTGAACAACAATTTGAGAAATTAAAATTTTCTGAAGAAGTTTCTCAATCTGTTAAAGAATATGTCAAAATTGTTAAAAATATGAATTTGCCAAATAAAAATAGAGATATCCAGAATAATATTTGGGATGGTAATGCAATTGTTGATAATAAATTTAATAAATATTACGCTAATACGGCTGAAGAATTATCTACTATATTTAATAAACAAACCAAAGAAATTGATATGCAATTTGCTATGAATGATGATGCGGAATTTTTACGTGGTTATGTACAAGAAAATGATGAATTAACAGAAGAAGAAATAACCGCATTAGATTCTCAATTAATTGCTTGGTTAGCTGACGAACAGTTAATTAGTAAAGGTGGTGTTATTTATGAATTGCCTGAAAATTCGACTGTTGATGATGTCAATGAAAATACAAAACATGTTAATCATCAAAAATTTATATCGTTATTAAAAAATAAATTTGTCAAACATTTAAAACATAATAATATTAATTTGCGTATACAAGAGCAAAAGTATCCTGAACCGCAAAAAGATGATTTAGATACAAATGCCGACATTAGTCAATATGATGATGGAAATATGAAAAACTAGTGGAGTAATATGTGGCTTGTACGGCTTTCTTTATCACGCCCTTATACTTTTATCGTGCTTGCGTTGATAATTTTAATTGTTGGAATTTTATCTATTGTACGTACACCAACAGATATTTTTCCTGAAATTAATATTCCTATAGTAAGTGTGGTTTGGAATTATTCTGGATTAGCTCCAGATGAAATGGCAAATCGTATTACTAGTGTTTTTGAACGATCAGTGACAACTACTGTTAATAATATTGAACATATTGAATCGACATCATTGATCGGTATTAGTATTATCAAGTTGTTTTTTCAACCAAATGTTGATATAGCAGTGGCATTAAGCGAAGTCACTGCTATCTCACAAACATTATTAAAATTGTTACCACCAGGAACGACTCCACCGTTGATTTTAAATTATGATGCCTCGACTGTGCCAATATTACAGTTGGTTTTATCAAGTGATACATTACCAGAACAAATTTTAAATGATTTAGGTAATAATTTTATTCGTACGCAGTTGGCGACTGTTCAGGGAGCCGCGTTGCCTTCTCCTTATGGTGGCAAGGTGCGTCAAATTAACGTTGATTTAAATATGCAGGCTATGCAAACGTATGGGGTATCCGCACAAAATATTAGTCATGCCGTTAATGTACAAAATTTAATGATTCCAGCTGGTACGCAAAAAATTGGTCCGTATGAATATATAGTTAAATTGAATGGCAGTTCATCAATTGTCTCCGAATTAAATAATTTGCCAGTAAAAGCCACAAATAATCATGTTTTGTATATTCGTGATGTAGCTCACGTGCGTGATGGTTTTGCGCCACAAACAAATATTGTGCGTGTTAATGGTCAGCGTGCAGTGATGCTGTCAATACAAAAAACTGGTGGTGCATCAACACTAGATATTATTAAAAAAGTCAAACATTTATTGTTGTATGTGAAAAATATTTTACCTGCTGGAGTTAATTTAACTTTATTTGCCGACCAATCATTATTTGTGACGTCGGCAATCAAAGGGGTGGTTTTTGAAAGTCTTATTGCTGCTGTATTGACAGGATTCATAATTTTATTATTTTTAAATAATTGGCGCAGTACTTTTATTATTATTTTATCGATTCCATTGTCTATGTTGGCATCAGTGAGTTTAATGGCAGTTCTTGGTGAAACAATTAATATTATGACATTAGGTGGCTTAGCGCTTGCGGTTGGTATTTTAGTTGATGATGCAACAGTAACTATTGAAAATATTAATTGGAATTTAGAACAAGGTAAAAATATAACACAATCAATTGTAGATGGTGCCGAACAAATAGCAATACCTGCATTTGTATCAACTTTATGTATTTGTATTGTTTTCATTCCTATGTTTTTTTTAGGTGGAATTGCGCAATATTTATTTGTGCCATTTGCAGAAGCCGTAATTTTTGCCATGATGACATCTTATGTATTATCTCGGACTTTAGTGCCGACATTAGCTATGTATTGGTTGATTCCAGTTGATAAGACTAAAGTTTCTAAATTTAATCAACAATTTTTAAAGTTTCAACAGTTTTATAAAAAAATATTATCTTGGGTGTTAACTAATACAGCATATTTTATAATATATTTTATGATTTTTATTGGTTGTTCTTTGTGCTTGTGGTTATATTTAGGTGCTAATTTTTTTCCTGATGTTGATTCTGGTCAAATTAAATTGCACATTCGTGCACCAACAGGTATGCGTGTTGAGGAAACCGCGCGCTTAGTTGAACAAGTAAATACAGTGATTAAACAAGTTATTTCTCAAAAAGATTTAAATACTATTGTGGATAATATTGGCCTACCAATTAGTGGTATTAATTTGTCATATAGTAATTCTGCAACTTCTGGTCCAGAAGATGCAGATATTTTAATTACATTAAATAAACATCATCTTGCTAGTGCTAAATATATACGTAAATTAAGAAGGGTACTGCGTTCGCAGTTCCCTGAAATGACGGTAGCATTTTTACCGGCAGATATTGTTAATCAAATTCTTAATTTTGGGTTGCCAGCCGCAATTAATATTCAAATTATTGGTCAAGATGTTACTGCTAATTATAAATATGCGCATGCATTAATGCGTGATTTAAATCATATCCCTGGTATAGTTGATGTGCATACTAGACAAATGTTGAATTATCCAGAAATTATGATTAATGTTAATCGTACTTATGCGCGTGAATTAGGCTTTACACAATTAGATATAGCGTCAAATTTATTAATTTCATTATCAGGCAGTTTTCAAACCACACCAAATTTTTGGCTTGATCCTAAAAATGGTATTGCTTATCCTATAATGACGCAAGTACCACAATATCAAATTGATTCTCTACAGGACTTACGTAATATTCCTATTACTAATGCATCTATGAGTGGTACCCCGCAAATTTTAGGGGCATTAGCTAGCTTGAAGACGACATGGACTCCAGTTGTAGTATCGCACTATAACGTGCAACCAGTGATTGATATTTTTGCGTCTGTGCAAGATAAAGATTTAGCTAGTGTCGTTACTGCTGTGAAAAAGTTAATGAAACATGCTGCTGAGAAATTGCCAAAAAGTTCTATAATTTTTTTAAATGGCCAAGCAAAAACACAATATGCAGCTTTTCATGGTTTATATTTAGGGTTAATGTTTTCAATTTTATTAATTTATTTATTCATGGTAATTAATTTTCAATCTTGGATCGAGCCTTTGATTATTATCACCGCTTTACCAGCAGCTTTGGCGGGGATTGCATGGATTTTGTTTTTAACTCATACTACATTAAGTGTACCAGCATTAACTGGAACTATTATGTGCATGGGTGTTGCAACTGCAAATAGTATTTTAGTTATTAATTTTGCTTGTCAGCAATTGCGTGCTGGTTGTGACGTGCTCACTGCAACGTTGACAGCTGGAGTTATAAGGCTACGTCCAGTATTAATGACAGCATTAGCAATGATTATAGGTATGTTCCCTATGGCTTTAGGGTTTGGTGATGGCGGTGAACAAAATGCACCTTTAGGGCGTGCTGTTATTGGTGGGCTATCTTTTGCTACAGTTGCAACGTTGTTATTTGTACCAGCAGTATTTTATATAATTCATACTAATTGGGCGCATTTATTAACAAATAATGATAAAAAAAATTAATTATTATAATGTAATTGTCTATGGATTTATTATAATTTTTATTCTTATAATCATTTCACGTATATGGTCAGCGATTGTATTGCGTAACCAGACGAATATAACAGCTATTCCAATAGTGACAACTGTTATTGCAAAAAATGTCGTTAAAACTGAAAATGTAGTATTACCAGGTAATGTGCGGGCATGGCATGAGGCTATGATTTATGCACGTACTAGCGGTTATATTACTAAATGGTATGTAGATATTGGTGATCAAGTTCAGAAAGAGCAATTGTTGGCCGAAATCGAAACGCCAGAACTCGATGCACAATTACGCCAAGCACAAGCTAATTTACAAGTGGTGATAGCGCAAAATAAATTAGCACAATCAACATCTTTACGTTGGTTAGCATTGCGTAAATCTGATTCCGTATCTCAACAAGAAACTGATGAAAAAGTTAATGCTGCACATGCTTTATCTGCATCAGTAATAGCAATGCAAGCCAATTATGATAGATTGTGTGAATTAGTTAAATTTGAACGTGTAACTGCTCCTTTTGCCGGGATGATTACATCGCGCACTACTGATATTGGTGCATTAATTAATTCTGGAAGTTCCACGCAAGCTAAACCGTTATTTCATTTAGAACAAACTAATCCATTGCGAGTTTATGTACGTATTCCGCAAAATTATTCTGCATTGATTACACCAGATATGGTAGTCAAATTATATTTCGCTGAATATCCACAACAGCATTTTACTGCTAAATTATTAAAAACGGCGAATTCTATTGATCCCAATACACGAACATTATTAGCCCAATTTATTTTAGATAATAAAAATCATCAATTATTACCTGGTGGTTATACTGAAGTGCATTTCTCTATACCAGCATTAGCCAAAATTGTAAAATTACCTATCAATACTTTAATATTTCGTGCTGAAGGTCTGGAGGTGGCAACAGTTACTAAAACTAGTAATAAAAAGAATGTTATTTTATTAAAGTCAATCACTATTGGGCGAGATTTTGGCCGTTATGTTGAAGTGATTAATGGTATTAATGTTGGTGATACAGTGGTGATGAATCCTTCAGATTCTATAGCTACTGGTGATATTGTCAAAGTTAAAAAACACAAGGACAATAGTGTTTAGGGATCTCGCAAAAAATAATCTACCATTTTTTATTGAGATTTTAAGTTTTTTATATTTGGTAATAATATTTTTGCCTTCTTGTTCATTTGCTCCGCGTTATCAACAGCCAGAGATGCCAATTCCGCAACATTTTAAAGAAGTTGGTAAATGGATAGAAATAACGCCTACAGTTAAGTTATCAACGCGCGCTTGGTGGCAATTATTTAATGATCCAATTTTAACAAAATTAGAACAGCGTTTAACTTGTGGCAATGAAAATATAAAAATTGCATTAGCGCGTTATCAAAAATCTTGTGCGTTATCACAAGCTGCGTATTCAGCATATTATCCTAATATTATGGGAATTGGTAATCCAGTCAGACAAAGAAATTCGGTAACTATCGCT
>CAXNCW010000063.1:0-6204 GCA_964200955.1 Legionellaceae bacterium | reverse complement strand
ATCTGGATCATTGATCACTCAGTTCAAATTGAAGTTTATGTAATTGATGTTAACGCACATAAATATTAATGAGGTGATATATGAAAATAGATAAAAAAGATTTTGATGTGAAAAATGTAGCTTAAAGATTGTGAGAAACATTAGGTTATTAAATCCTACTGATTGTGTTAAATATAGAGATATTATTTATTAAATTTAAAAGATTTTAGGATTATAAATTAAATGTTGACTGCAGAAATACGTCAAGCTTTTTTACAATACTTTGTGAAGCATAATCATAAGATGGTGCCATCAAGTGCTTTAATACCCATCAATGATCCCACGTTATTATTTACTAATGCTGGTATGGTACAATTTAAAAATATCTTTCTTGGTACAGAAACGCCAAAATTTAGTCGTGCCACTAGTTCTCAATGTTGTATCCGGGCTGGCGGCAAACATAATGATCTAGAAAACGTTGGTTATACAGCACGGCATCATACTTTTTTTGAAATGTTAGGTAATTTTAGTTTTGGCGATTATTTTAAACGGGAAGCTATTAATTATGCTTGGGATTTTTTAACCAATGTTCTTAAATTACCACCAGAAAAATTATGGATAACTGTATATATTGATGATGATGAAGCAGCAGATATTTGGCAACAAGAAATTGGTGTTGCGCCAGAACGGTTATCACGTTGTGATACTGATAATTTTTGGTCTATGGGTGAAACCGGGCCTTGTGGCCCATGCTCAGAAATCTTTTATGATCATGGCCCTGAGATTCCTGGAGGCCCTCCGGGTAGTGCTAATGCCGATGGCGATCGTTATATTGAAATTTGGAATTTAGTGTTTATGCAATATAATCGTGACGCACAAGGAATCTTACATCCATTACCAAAATGTGCTGTTGATACAGGGATGGGATTAGAGCGCATCGCCTCTGTTATGCAACATATGCATAATAATTACGATATTGATATTTTTCAAAATATAATTAAATTATTAATACAGATAGTCCCTGCGGTAGATAAAAATCACCCATCACTTAAAGTCATAGCAGATCATATTCGTTCGTGTGCTTTTTTAATTGCAGAGGGTGTCGTACCGGCAAATGAAGGTCGGGGTTATGTTTTAAGACGCATTATGCGCCGTGCAATACGGCATGGTAATAAATTAGGTTGTCCTACTCCATTTTTTGCACAATTACTGCCAGCGTTAATTACGTCAATGGAACAGAATTATCCACAATTATTAACACAACAAGATCTAATTATATCAACATTGACGCAGGAAGAGTTACAATTTGCGCGTACTTTGCAACAAGGTTTACACTTATTAAAAGAGTATATCGCTAAACTGCAAAACACAATCATAACTGGAGATATTGCTTTTAAATTATATGATACTTATGGATTTCCTGTGGATTTAACTGCAGATATTGCGCGTGAACATGATTTAAGCATTGATATTGCAGGATTTGAGCAAAAAATGCAACAACAACGAAAAAACTCCGCAAACCATAATAAATTTATCCACGAAACCACACGGTTAACTGTTACTAATGATTCAATTTTTCACGGTTATACCATTAATAATTGTCAGGCGCATATTACTAATATGCTGTTTAATAATCAAGAAGTCACATCGTTAAAAATCGGACAGTCTGGCGCTATTATTTTAGATCAAACAGTATTTTATGCCGAGAGCGGGGGGCAAGTTGGCGACAGTGGACAAATATCTAATCAAAATATGATCTTTCGTGTTGATGAAACTAAAAAAATTGGCGAAATCATCGCTCATATTGGCGAAGTCATTCAAGGAATTGCTACTAACGATCAAGAGATCACTGCATATATCAACAGAGAAAATCGATATGATATTAGCATTAATCATACTGCAACTCATTTATTACATGCGGCATTAAAATTTATTCTGGGTCCTCATGTGCAGCAAAAAGGTTCATTGATTAGAGCTGAGCAAGCGCGTTTTGATTTTTCACATGCGGAAGCATTAACGCCACAATTAATTTTGCAATTAGAGGAGTTAATTAACCAATATATACGTGATAATTATACAATTAATACTGAAATTATGTCACTAACAGCAGCGCGAGAATCTGGAGCCGCAGCTTTATTTACTGAAAAATATAACGAACAAGTACGCGTACTCAATATTAGTAATATTTCTCAAGAGCTTTGCGGCGGTACGCATGCACGACAAACTGGCGATATTGGTTTATTTAAGATTATTACTGAGTATGGCGTGGCTAATGGAGTCAGACGGATTGAATTTATGACTGGTAAACATGCTTGCCAGTGGATGAATCAACAATTACATATTTTAAGCATCGCTGCTGAGCAATTAAAAACTAATCCTGCACAACTGAATGTTAAATTAACGCAGTTAGCTATAGAATTACAACAACAAGAAAAAAAACTGGCTGTAGCTACGTTAAAGTTAGTGACACAATATATCGGCGAGTTACTGTTAAATGTTATTATAATTAATAAATTGCATATTTTAATCAAAGAAATTGATATTCATGAGAATTTATCTTTACGAGTTATTTTAGATCAGATAAAATTAAAGTTGTCGAATGCTGTGATTGTGCTCTATACAATTGAAAATAATAAAATAAATGTTGTGGTTGGTATAAGTACAGAAGTTATTGGTATTGTACCTCATGCAAGTTTATTGGTGAAACAATTATGTGGGCGAGGTGGTGGACGTGTTGATATGGCGCAAGGCGGTGGTTCCGTGCCCGCGGATCTTGAGCAACGTATCAACATAATGAAAAATACATTGATAGCACAAATAACTCAAATGGGGTTAATATGATTAAATCGCAACTAATTGCAAGTCTAGCCGTTACAATGACTGATTTGTCAGAAAAACAAGTAAACGATGCTGTGAATAGTATTTTAGAATTAATGTGCACAGCATTAGAAAATAATCAACGTATTGAAATTCGTGGTTTTGGTAGTTTTGCGTTACGTTATTGTGCGCCTCGACAAGCTCATAATCCTAAAACCGGACAATTAGTTACCTCAGAAGCTAAATATAGAGCGCGTTTTAAACCAGGTAAAGCGATGCGTACACGCATAAATGATGCACGTAATAATAATATTTGTACAGAAGGATAAAGCTCGTTTATCTCCAATATAGGGAAAACCATGCAAATAAATTTCAGTTTAATTTTAAATCTTATATTATTTGTAATGGTAATAAATACAATTCGATATTTATTAAAAAATCGTAAAAATAAAAATACTATAATAAGTAATTATCAACCATCTTTAGGTGAAGCTAATAAATTTAATAATGATATTATTGCAGTACGTAAAATTAATGTTGAAACTACAGAAAATACTAATGCCATGCACAAAATGAATGTTCAAGAATCAGATACGGTAGCAGTATCTGCTACAATTAAACCTATTATTATGCTGATAGCAGCCAAAGAACAGCAACAATTTACTGGTTACGAACTGCTGCAAACTATCTTAACGAACGGATTACGTTTTGGTGATGGTCATATATTTCATCATCATCAACAAGCAAACGGTCAAGGGCCAATTGTATTCAGTCTGGCAGCAGCAACGCCAAGTGGTATTTTTGATTTACAGAATATTGGTGCCTTTTGCGTTAAAGGCTTATGCTTGTTTATGCAAACAGCTACAGAACCAGAAATAACTTTAAAAAATTTTAATACTATGTATGATGTTGCAAACAAATTAAGCACAGAATTAAATGCAATACTTCTAGATGAAAACCGACATTTATTTAATACAGCAAGATTTACTGCCTATCAACAGCAATTAGGAACGTGCACGAAATAAGTTACTATTCTTGATTGAGATAGACAGCAAGTAAGGAACTGTAAAGAAATAACTTGAATATGTTTATGAGTCTTTTGTTTGAACGCAGTGAATTTGACGCATGAAAATATTCAAGTTATTTCGTAAACGCCCCTTAACTAGTTGTGATTCAGTCTAAAAATATAATCAAGGCACTAAAATAACATGAGATTAGACGCGAATAAATACAAACAATTATGTCTTCAAACTTGGAAGGACCCAATTTATTTTTGTGCCTTAGGATTTGGTAGTGGTTTGATACCAGTTGCCCCTGGTACTTTTGGTACATTGGCAGCGATTCCATTATATTTATTGATGAATACGCAGTCATCTATTAATTATTTATTAATTATTATTATGGCTTTTATATTTGGCGTCTGGATCTGTCATAAAGTTTCTCAAGATTTAGGTATACAAGATTATTCTGGTATTGTTTGGGATGAAATTGTTGGCTATCTATTAACTATGTTTCATGTGCCTTGTAATATAAAATTTATGATCCTAGGTTTCTTACTATTTCGTTTATTTGATATTTGGAAGCCGCAACCCATTCGTTATATTGAACAGCATGTTCCAGGAGGATTAGGCGTAATGCTTGATGATATTATTGCCGCTTTAATGACTTGGATGATCATGCAATTAATAATTTGGATATTTGGATTATGAATAATAGTCATAAAGAATTACTTAGCATGTTTTGGACTTTAAGTATTGTTGTCTTTGCTACATTGATTGTACATAAATTTATCCCATCATTAATTTGGGCTGGTATAATAGCGATTGCTACTTATCCTTTATATCAAACTTGGAATCGGCGCTTTATTAAATCTGATACATGGGCAGCATTATTATTTACGACATTTTTTGGCATAATTCTGTTATTACCCATAAGTTGGTTAATAACGGTATTAATACAAGAAACCCAATTATTAATTAATTATTTATTACAAATCAATCGTAATGGTGGACAACCACCGGACTTATTAAAAGAAATCCCTTTTATTGGCGACTATTTAATTACTTATTGGAATAGTCATATTGCTCAACCAGGAAGCATGCAGCAATTTTTGCTAGATTTGCATTTGTCTCTTACTCCAACAAGCAGCTATTATTTAAAGCAGGTAGGTTTAAATATTGTACACCGTAGTTTTCAAATTAGCATTACACTACTGACATTATTTTTCTTTTACCGTGATGGCGATAAAATTTTTCAACAAATTAATCTTATAGGTAAATATTGCTTAGGAGATCGTTGGTTTCGCTATGCAAAAAAACTCCCAGCAACTTTGCGTGCCACTGTTAATGGTACCATCATGGTGGGACTTGGTGTTGGACTTTTAATGGGAATTTGTTATGATTTAGTACAATTTCCAGCACCAACATTAACTGGTTTTATTACAGCTTTTGCTGCTATGATTCCCTTTGTTGTACCAGTAGTATTTATTACTGTTGCGATTATTTTATTAATTCATGGCAATTTGATTGCTGGATTAATAGTTTTAATTTGGGGCACATTAGTCATGTTTATTGCTGATCATTTTGTTAAACCGGTATTGATTGGTGGCACTATAGAATTACCTTTTTTAGCGGTATTATTTGGTATTCTTGGTGGTTTAGAAAATCTAGGATTATTGGGGCTATTTGTGGGTCCAATTATTATGGGTTTATTTATTACTTTATGGCAAGAACCGCTAGAATTAGAAATAAAGTAAAGAGATATTTAAATGAACGAATGGACTACAAAAGAGCAAGACATTCATGAAGCCACGCGAATTATTATGCAGTATGCAAATGATAATCAGTGTACGGTTTTAGGTTTATTTGAATTGGTAATTAATCCAAAAGATAAATGCATGAATCTGCAATTATCATCATGGGTGAATAAAATAGCAATACATTTTTATAAATTATACGGCAATGACATGGGTAATCTTATTACAAGACGCGTTATTACTTATTATATTGCCGCTGGTCAAACATTTCACTGAGTCATTATGCAACAGAAATCATCCACAATTACTATTAATAAAAAAGCTCATTTTGATTATTATATTGAAGATGAATATACTGCTGGATTGGCTTTATTAGGTTGGGAAGTTAAAAGTCTTCGTTTTAATAAAGTGAATATTACCGATGCCCATGTGATTATTAAAAATGGCGAAGCTTTTTTATTAGGTGCACAAATACAACCATTACCTACAGTGCTTGCATACTTATTTCCTGATCAAGCTCGTACGCGCAAATTATTGTTGAAACGTCGTGAAATTAATCGTTTAATTGGTAGTATCGAGCGTGATGGTTATACTGTGGTGCCGTTAAAATTATTTTGGCATAAAAATCATGTGAAAATCACCATCGCTTTAGC
>CAXNCW010000062.1:0-6371 GCA_964200955.1 Legionellaceae bacterium | reverse complement strand
AGGGCAATAACATCCACATATCAAGCTGGTATTTATGTAACATGGATATTTCATCAATGATAAGTACTTTGGTTTTTTTTATGAGATCTCTGAATAATACTTGACATTGGATAGTCATTTAATTTAAAATTCTATTCTCTTCTATTTGGGGTTATAGCTCAGTTGGGAGAGCGCTTGCATGGCATGCAAGAGGTCAGCGGTTCGATCCCGCTTAGCTCCACCATTAGTGTAATATATTTGACAACGCGTCGTACATTGTCCCCATCGTCTAGAGGCCTAGGACATCGCCCTTTCACGGCGGTAACACGAGTTCGAATCTCGTTGGGGACACCAAATTCATCATGCAAGAGGAAATTCTTCAAATATCTGACCCACTCGCTCAATATGCGACGTTAAATCGGCATGATTCAATTTTGAAAAAATCCAGGTAAAATCAATTCTAATTGTCACCGAACACCTTACCTAGTCTATTAATTACTAACCGTGCATATGCAATATTATTTTTTAAAATTAGAAAATGCCCAGAACTAGCTGCATGATGAAAATCACGAGCAAATATTAAATAATCATTGGATTGAAATCCTCGCCAAGAAATCGTATATTGTGAGGTACTTAAGTACCATTTTTGTAAAATCATACTTTTTTGAGTATATTTGTGAATCTTATTGTCAACAATTAACATCATTCCATCTAAGCAATTTAGCTGTAATTGCTGCTTATTTGAGTTCAAACATGTTAAAAGCAAGTCTTGATGATTTAATAAAGCCAAATTACGACTATAGTTAATCATAATAACTAATTCTTGCAATAAAATTTTTAATTGCTGTTTCGCCATTAGTTGCTGATTTAAAGCAACACTAAAACAAGCAATAATGCTCGCTATACTTAATGTTACTAACAACTCGATTAAAGTAAAACCCACAATATTATTGCGCATATTCAACCTATTAAATATGTTTTCAGCAGTAATAAATCTGCATAAGCTTGTGCTTTATACTGTGGATTAAATAACAAAAATTCTGGGTGATAAGTAAAAAAGCATAAATATTGCATATAATTTTGTACTTTACTACGTAGATCCTGTAATGATTTTTTAAATAGCAACTGCCCAACTGCGTCACCAAAAGCCAATATTATTTGATTGGTTATAGGTTTAATTTGTTGCTTAATAAAATTAATACATTTATAAGAATTAGCAGTACAGATAAAAATTTGCATTACATTCTCATGATTAATATCAATACTCAGTAACATTTTATATAACAACGCATTATTAGCTACCGTATTATGAGTATTATGAGCCAGTGCATCAATAAGTATTAATTGCGGATTATTAACTGCAATTACATGACAGTATGTACAAATATATTCACGTAAATACCAAACATCAATACCTATTTGTTCTAAATATAAAGATTTTTGCGCATCATCATTATTCATACAATAGCTTATAAATTTCATTAATAATAGTCAATGGCGCTGCTGAGCGTGTAATAGGACGTCCAACGACAATAAAATCACTCCCTAATGTTTTCGCTTGTTGTACAGTAGTAACACGCATTTGATCATCATCAACTTGATTATCCAACCGAATACCAGGTGTAATTGTTAAAAATCTTGGTCCGCAAAGCTGCTTGATCAGCGGCACTTCTAATGCAGAGCACACAATTCCATCTAGTCCTGCTTGACAGGTTAATTTAGTTAAACGTATAACTTGATCTTCTAAAGAAGCATTTATACCCAAAATTTGCAGATCATTCTCAACAAAACTAGTCAAGATGGTTACAGCAATTAATAATGGTCGATTAGGTTGTTGTTGTAATTGTTGCATTGCTGTTGTCATCATTTGCAAACCGCCGGATGCATGTACATTCAACATCCAGACACCAAGCTGTGCTGCAGCTAAACATGCATGCGATACAGTATTAGGAATATCATGAAATTTTAAATCAAGAAAAATTTTAAATCCTTGAGACACCAAGGTTTTGACAAAGTCTGCACCAAATAATGTAAACATTTCACTACCAATTTTTAAAATTGGTAGAATTTGAGTTGTTTGCGCCAATATATGCAATTGCTCAATTAATTTTAAAGCAGATGATTGTTGATCAAAATCTAAAGCAATAATCAATTGTGTTGTCATTACACGGTTTTCCCAGATAATAAACTAGATTTAACTCCAGCAACAATTATATCTTGCTCTTCCATAGTTAAATATGGATGCATGGGTAAACTAATAACATTCTGACCAGCTTTTTCTGCGTATGGAAAAGATCCGGTTTGATATCCTAAAAACAACAAGGCATGTTGTTGATGCATAGCCAACGGGTAATGAATTGCTGTAGGAATATCTAATTGATTCATATGCTGTTGAAATTGATCGCGATTAGGAACTTCTATGGTATATTGTGCAAAAACACTAGTATTACCTGGCTCTATATATGGAATTTTTACTATATCACCTAATAAATTATTATACCTTGCAGCAATTTGTTGACGCAAAAGAATTTCTTGCGGCAATAATTGCATTTTTTCTAAAAGTATTGCAGCTTGCAAAGTATCCATGCGACCATTAATGCCAATACGATTATGATAATAACGACCTGATTGTCCATGAATACGAATTTCTATTAATTTTTGTGCTAAAATGTCATCATTAGTAAAACATGCTCCAGAATCACCATACCCTCCTAAAGGCTTTGATGGAAAGAAACTCGTACAACCAACAGTTGATACCGCACAAGAGTATTGCTGATTATGAGTTGCGCCAAAACTCTGTGCAGCATCCTCAATAACAGCTAAATTATATTCTACAGCAATTTTATTAATCATGGTCATATTTGCCATTTGCCCATATAAACTTACTGGTATAATAGCTTTAGTCTTTTTAGTAATAGCTGCAGTAATTTTATTAACATCAATATTATAAGTATCAGGATTAATATCAACGAATACAGGGCGCGCATTACATAAAACTATCACCTCAGCGGCAGAAAAAAAACTAAATGGTGTGGTTATAATTTCATCATCAGGACTAAGATCTAAAGCCAATAAAGACATAAACAATGCATCAGTACCACTGGAATTCACTATTGCATATTTACTACCAACAAATTCAGCTAAAGTCTGTTCTAAAAGCAATACTTCCTCACCCATAATATATTGACCATGATTCAACACATTGGTAATTCTAGCGAGGATCTTATCTTCAATTAATTTATACTGTTTTTTTAAATCAATAAATTGCATTTTCATCTCGTTTTATTAAAAAATTTAATCGCCTTCAAGTCCATGAACTGGCTTTATTCTGCCCCATTGTTTACAGCTTGGACAATGCCAATGTAAATGTTTACCACCAAAGCCACAATGATCACAACGATAAATAGGTTTATTATCTAATACTTTGCTAGTTATTTCATATAACATTTGCAATTTATCATGCAACTTGCCTTTTGATGTCTCAAGATGCCAATAAATCAAGCGATTCAATCCGCGAATTGATGGATATATACGTAACTTCTCAGTAACAAAATCAATTGCATGATCAATACCATGTTGATTACGTAAATATTCTGCAATAACAAAAATAATAGTAGCTTTAGGGTGAATATCTATAGTTTTAATTAAAAACTCCATACATTCATCCATAGAATGAGTTTGTGTATGACATTGCACTAAATCACTAATGGTTTCACTTAAAAATTCTGGATCCTGTTGTAACACGTTTTTTAAAACGATAATTGCTTGCTGGTAATGTCCAAATTGTATATTTAATGTCGCTTGCATTAAGCTAGCGCGTACTGACATATTATCAATATCCAATGCTTTGGTAATTGCGATCATAGCCTTATCAAAAAGTTGGTGTTCCAAAGCAAGTTGTGCTATTTCACAATAATAATGCGCTGCTTGCACATGCATACTTTGACCAGTAGTAATTTCTAATTTCTTTAAAATATCTAGCGCATTTTCCCAGGATTTTTCTTGTTGATAAATAGCTAATAATCCCCGTAAACTTGCAACTTCACGAGCGCCAGCTAAATCTAAAACTTCTAAAAAAATTCTTTCAGCCCGATCAAATAATCCAGCGCTCATATAATCATGGCCTAAAGCCATCAAAGATTCTTTACGTTCTGAAAGATTTAGTTGTGGTCGCGCAATTAAATTTTGATGAATTCTAATTGCTCTATCCACTTCACCACGACGACGAAATAAACTCCCTAAGGCTAAATGAGTTTCAACAGTATCACTATCTACTTCTAATAATTTAATAAAAATATCAACCGCTTTATCAGATTGTTCATTTAACAAATAATTTAAACCAACTATATATTCCTTAGATAATTGATTGATTTTTTTTATGTCTTTTGTTAAATAATAACGCTTAGCTATCCACCATCCAGACCATGCGGATATCGGCAATAATAACGGCCATAAATTAATCATGGATTTTCTCCACTTGCAGTGCAGAAATAAATTTTAATTTTTCAAAGGAATGGTGCGTAAATTTTTAATTTCGATTTCACTCATTTGCAATTGATTTCTAATTTTCATTAGTTCAAATTGCAAACGTAAATAACGCACCACAAATAATAATACACCAACTAATAAACCAAAACCAAACATCACTAACATAACTAATGAAATTGGCACTGTCAATTTCATTAGATAAAAATCAATCTTCACTGAGCCTGCATTAAGTATAATGAAGATAGAACCAACAATAACCAACATTAAAAATAAAACGATTATTAATAAACGCATTGATCACTCGATATATAAATAAGGGATCCTGTAACAATAACCTACGATTATTGAGCTAAACTCGCGCTGCTCAAACAGAATTTCAATATAATGGTAGGTTATTTTTTGCGAGATCCCTAATAACTTTATTCTATGTCTTTACCAACCATTTTTTCTTTAATTAAATCACCAAGAGTGGTAGCAGATCCATCACTAGTACGTGAATATTTTTTAATAGCATCAGCTTGATCTTCTGAGTCTTTAGCTTTAATAGATAACGATAATGTATGATTTTTCTTATCAATAAGAATGATCTTGGCTTCAATCTCATCATCAATTTTATAGACACTCATGATATCAACATTTTTATCTTCAGAAATCTCATTGCTTTTAATTGCACCATGAACATCAGCACCTAATTCTATTGTAATAACTTTGGCTTCAATATTAATAATTTTACCTTTTACTACACTACCTTTAGGAAATTCTTCAACATATTTAGTAAAGTTATCAATATCCAATTGCTTAATACCTAAAGAAATACGTTCGCGTTCTGGGTCAATAGCCAAAATTAATGCTTCAACATCTTGTCCTTTTTTATATTGTTTTACTGCTTCTTCGCCAGGAACTACCCAAGAAATATCTGATAAATGGACTAAACCATCGATTTCTCCAGACAATCCAATAAAAATACCAAAATCAGTAATTGAACGAATTTTACCTTGTACTTTTTGATTTTTACTATGATTTTGTGCGAATTGTTGCCATGGATTACCTACGCATTGTTTAATACCTAAAGAAATTCGGCGTCGATCTTTATCGATTTCCAATACCATCACATCAACTTGATCACCAAGAACAACGACTTTACCTGGATGAATATTTTTATTAGTCCAATCCATCTCAGACATATGTACTAAGCCTTCCACACCTTCTTCAATTTCAACAAAACAACCATAATCAGTAATATTAGTCACCTTGCCATGTAATTTTTTACCTACTGGGTAACGCTCAAGCAAATCAATCCATGGATCATTACCAAGTTGCTTCATTCCCAATGACACACGATTACGTTCATGATCAAAATTCAACACTTTAACCCGCACATCTTGACCGACAGTTAACAATTCACTAGGATGTTTTACACGTTTCCATGCAATATCAGTAATATGTAACAATCCATCAATACCACCCAAGTCAATAAATGCACCATAATCAGTAAGATTTTTTACAATACCAGAAAGCTCTTGACCATCATGTAATGAATCTAACAATGCTTGGCGATCAGCGCAATTTTCTTCTTCAATTACAGAACGTCTTGACACTACTATATTATTACGTTTTAGATCCATTTTAATAACTTTAAATTCTAATTCTTTGCCTTCAAGGAAGGAAGAATCACGCACAGGACGCACATCGACTAAAGATCCAGGTAAAAAAGCACGAATAGAACCAATTTCTACAGTAAATCCACCTTTAACTCTACCAGAAATCAAGCCAACTACAGTCTCATTATTTTCATGAGATTTTGCAAGGTTACGCCAAACTTCTTGGCGTTTAGCTTTTTCACGTGATAACATCGTTGCACCAGTACCATCTTCAATACACTCGAGAACAACTTCTACAGTGTC
>CAXNCW010000061.1:0-6433 GCA_964200955.1 Legionellaceae bacterium | reverse complement strand
ATATTGCAGCAATTGTGACTTATGAACGTAATGCTTGGGGTAATAATACTGATGATGTGATTCAACCAGCTGCTGTTGCCAAGATTAGAAATAATCATAAGCTCCCAAAAATTGTTGAACACCATCAAATTGGAGGTTTTAAATGAATCATATAATCAATGATGTTGAACATCATCATGGTCCCAATCAGGCACAGGGTGTGATTGGATTTATAAAACGTTGGTTATTTACGACTAATCATAAAGATATTGGTACCTTATATTTATGTATTGCTCTGGTAAGTTTTTTTCTTGCAGGCGCTATGGCATTATTAATTCGTGCAGAATTATTTCAACCCGGACATAGATTTATTGAGCCTAATTTTTTTAATCAAATGACAACTATGCATGGCTTAATTATGTTATTTGGTGTAGTAATGCCGGCTTTTACTGGTATGGCTAACTGGCAGATACCGATGATGATAGGTGCTCCAGATATGGCTTTGCCACGTTTGAATAATTGGAGTTTTTGGTTATTACCATTTGCATTTGGTTTATTATTATCCACTATGTTTCATAGTGGCGGCGGTCCAAATTTTGGTTGGACTATGTATGCGCCATTATCCACTAAATTTGCACCTCCAAGTACAGATTTTATGATTTTTGCTGTGCATATGATGGGATTGTCATCGATCATGGGTTCAATAAATATTATTGCGACTATTTTAAATATGCGTGCACCTGGGATGACATTAATGAAAATGCCATTATTTGTCTGGACATGGTTAGTGACAGCATTTTTATTGATTGCTATTATGCCGGTTTTAGCTGGTGCAGTCACGATGATGTTGGCTGATAGACATTTTGGTACTAGTTTTTTTGAAGCAGCAGGTGGTGGTGATCCGATTTTATTTCAACATATTTTTTGGTTTTTTGGGCATCCTGAAGTTTATGTATTAATATTGCCAGCATTTGGTGTAATTTCGGAAATTATTCCAACTTTTAGTCGTAAATTGTTATTCGGTTATCGCTCTATGGTTTATGCTATTGCGGCAATTGCAATTTTATCTTTTGTTGTGTGGGTGCATCATATGTTCACTTCAGGTGTACCGTTGGGTGCGGAATTATTTTTTATGTATACTACCATGCTCATTGCAGTTCCTACTGGCGTGAAAGTTTTTAATTGGGTTAGTACGATGTATCAAGGCGCTATGACTTTTGAAACTCCAATGTTATTTGCTATTGCATTTGTATTTTTATTTACTATTGGTGGTTTTTCTGGTTTAATGTTAGCCTTGGTTCCAGCTGATTTTCAGTATCAAGATACTTATTTTGTTGTTGCTCATTTTCATTATGTTCTTGTTCCTGGAGTTATTTTTGCTTTAATTGCAGCAACTTATTATTGGTTGCCGAAGTGGACCGGTCATATGTATAACGAACAGATTGGAAAATGGCATTTTTGGTTGTCTGTTATTTCAGTTAATATTACTTTTTTTCCTATGCATTTTTTAGGTTTAGCTGGAATGCCACGTCGTATTCCTGATTATGCATTACAATTCACTAATTTTAATCAAATTGCTACGATTGGTGCATTTGTTTTTGGCTTTGCGCAACTGTTATTTTTATATAATGTTCTTTATACTATTAGAAAAGGTAAACAAGTTGGAGCTCAGGTATGGGAAGGTGCTCATGGCTTGGAATGGACCTTATCATCACCGCCACCATATCATAGTTTTACAACAGCCCCTATAATTGATTAATCATGGATTTTATGAAAACAAAACATACTAAGTTGATTGTAATTCTCACAGTGATTGTGATTGGTATGTTTGGTTTTTGTTTTGCTTTAATTCCAATTTATAATAGTTTATGTAAACAATTAGGTATTAATGGGAAAACTAATACTCAAGCTATAATTTATAATATGAAACAACATCATCATATTGTTGACGATAGATGGGTTACTGTAGAATTTATCGCTACGCAATCTAGTAATATGCCATGGAAATTTTATCCTAAAATTAAAAAAATTAAGATTCATCCAGGTGCAATGGCAAAATTAGCATTTTATGCGGAAAACCAAAGTGATCATAAAATGACAGTACAAGCAATACCTAGTGTCACTCCCGGTATTGCAGCGAAGTATATTAAAAAAACCGAATGTTTTTGTTTTACTCAACAAACATTGAATCAACATGAAGCGATGAATATGCCATTATTATTTCATTTAGATAATAAGTTACCAAGTGATATTAATTTTATTACATTGTCATATGCATTATTTGATATAACCAAAAGCGTGCAATAATACGTCTATATTAGGGAGCTAGTTGTGTTCGCAGATATTTGGTTAAAATGCCTGATTTCTTTACAAGAAGAATATCCTGCGCAGCAAATTAATACTTGGTTGCGTCCATTACAAGCTGAGGTAAATGCAAATCATTTAGTATTATTGGCTCCCAATAGATTCGTTGTGGATTGGGTGAAAAAAAATTTTTATGATCGTATTAAAGAATTAGTAATGCATTATACTAATAATGCTATTACTAATATTTCTATTGAAATTGGTTCTAAAATTCAACCGATTACTAATGCATTAGAGACTATCGTACCGCCCAATGTAGCCGCTCCAGTTAATCATCAAATTAAAAAATCACCAGAATACAAAAATAGTTTCTTAAATAAAAAATTTATTTTTGAAAGTTTTGTTGAAGGTAATTCTAATCAATTAGCACGCGCGGCGTCATTACAAGTCGCTGAAAAACCAGGGGAAGCATATAATCCATTATTTATTTATGGTGGTGTGGGTTTAGGAAAAACTCATTTGATGCATGCAATTGGTAATCATATTTTAAAACATAACCCGGAGGCTAAGGTTTTATATTTGCACTCTGAGCGTTTTGTAGCCGATATGGTAAAATCTTTGCAAACTAATTCTATTAATGAATTTAAAAGATTTTATCGATCATTAAATGTTTTATTAATTGATGATATTCAATTTTTTGCTAAAAAAGATCGCTCACAAGAAGAATTTTTTCATACGTTTAATGCTTTATTAGAAGGACAACAGCAGATTATTTTAACTAGTGATAGATACCCTAAAGAAATTGATGGTGTTGAAGAACGATTAAAATCACGTTTTGGTTGGGGATTAACAGTTGTCGTTGAGCCACCAGAATTAGAAACGCGTGTGGCTATATTGGTGAGTAAAGCTGAGCAAATCAATATTGAATTACCTTATGAAGTTGCATTTTTTATTGCAAAACGCATTAGGTCTAATGTGCGTGAACTTGAAGGCGCATTAAGACGCGTGATAGCCAATGCACATTTTTTTGGTAAAAAAATCACAGTAGATTTTGTGCATGAAGCTTTACGTGATTTATTAGCATTACAAGATAAATTAGTAACAATTGAAAATATTCAAAAAACTGTGGCTGAATATTTTAAAATTAAAGTTTCTGATTTATTATCTAAACGACGGAGTCGTTCTGTTGCTAGACCTAGGCAGATTGCCATGGCACTATCAAAAGAATTAACTAATAATAGTTTACCAGAAATTGGTAATCATTTTGGTGGTCGTGACCATACCACTGTTATTCATGCTTGTCGTAAAATTAAAGAATTGGTTGCAATTGATAAGAATTTGGCTGAAGATTTTAAAAATTTAATGCGCATATTAACTTCTTAGGATCCCTTATGGTTGCATTGACTATAAATAAAGAAATATTATTACCGGCGTTATTGACTATTATTGGCGCAGTTGATAAAAAACAAACCTTACCGATATTAAATAATATTTTATTTGTTTTTGAAAATAATACGTTGCGTTTAACAGCTACTGATTTAGAAATTGAAATGTCAGTAAAGTTGCTATGTACAGTTTCAGAATCAGGCAGTATTACTGTCCCAGCTAAAAAAATGATTGATATTATTCGCTCTTTAGAAGACGGCACTATAGTTATAACATTTGCTGAAAATCATGCAATTATTCAATCTTATTATAGTAAATTTAAAATTATGACTTTACCAGCAGTAGGCTTTCCTGCTGGAGAATATCAAAATTCAGAGTTAGAGTTTGCTATCGAACGTACTAAATTGATTTATTTATTATATGCAACGCATTTTGCTTTAGCACAACAAGATGTGCGTGTATTTTTAAATGTATTATTGTTTGAAATTAATAATCAAGTGATTACCACAGTAGCGACTGATGGTCATCGTATGGCTATTGCTAAATTATCTATTGAGTATATTTGCGCACCACAACAATTGTTGTTACCACGACGTGGTGTACTAGAAATGTTACGCGTATTAAATAATATTACTGATGCTGAATTAACTATCACTGCTGGTAAGGGCTATTTTCGTATTCATACAGAAATTCTATCTTTTATCACTAAGCTTACGGAAACGCGATTTCCAATGTATACCAGAGCTATCCCTGTAAATAATGATAAATTTGTTATCATGGAACGTGATGCATTAAAACGAGCATTAGCGCGTATTGTTATTTTAGCCAATGAAAAATCGCATGCGGTACTGTTACATATACAGCCAGGATTTTTAACATTAATTGCCAATAATCAAGCACAAGAAGAAGCTCAAGAGCAAATTGCAGCATTAATAAATGGTAATGAATTAAAAATAGGTGTAAATTCTAACTATTTATTAGATGTTTTAAATCATTTACCAAATGGCGCACTGCGATTATCTTTTTCAACAATTGAGCAAAGTATATTAATTGAAATGGTAACGAATGCTGATTATCAATATATTATTATGCCAATGAAAATATGAGCTTACAAAATATTTATATTAATAATTTACGTAATATTAGTGATAAAAGATTTGCATTACATCCGCACATCAATGTTATTAATGGATTGAATGGCTCTGGGAAAACCGCATTTTTGGAAGCATTATCGATATTATCTCTTGCACGCTCTTTTCGTACAAGAGAATTATTATCTTTAGTTACGCATACACAACAAACATTGAATGTACATGCTGAAACTGTTAGTGGTTATACTATAAGTGTACAAAAATCTCTTAAGAAAGCAACCGCTGCTTATATTAATAAAACTGCATGCGCAACGATTAGTGAATTATCACGTTTATTACCAATGCAAATTTTTTATCAAGATATTTTTGAAATTATTGATGCGAGTCCCGCAGTCAGACGCAGTGTTCTGGATTGGGGATTATTTTATGTCGTTAATGATTATCATGACATCTTGAAACAATATTCTCGAGCATTACAGCAACGCAATATTTTATTAAAACAACAAGCACAAACTAATCAATTTTTACCATGGAATAAAATTTTGTCTACATTGGCGATACAAATTGATAATTTTAGGCATGGTTATATAGTGCAGTTAAATCAAATATTTCAAGAAATACTAGCGCAATTAACGACAATCACCTGTTCTTTAGAATATTATAAAGGTTGGGATCGCTATAATACTCAGCAATCATTGGAAATGTTGTTATCTGATTCTTTATCTATAGATTTGAAATATACCTACACTCGTATTGGTGCTCATCAAGCTGAATTATTATTTGTTAGTGATAATTATAAAGTAAAAAACTATTTATCTCGTGGCCAGCAAAAAATGATTTTGTTTGCATTGAAATTGGCACAATCTTGTTTAATTAAACAAAACTGTATATTTTTGATGGATGATTTATTTACTGAATTGGATGAAGTGCATCAAATTAAATTAATGCATTATATTAATAATATGTCAGGACAATTTTTTTTAACATCTACTGGCGACAAAAATATTAAGGATTTGTTGCCATCATGTGATTATATGAATATAAAATTTTAATTATGGATGCTCTGTCTTTGCATTGTCATTATCTTGTGATAATTTTTGTTCATTTGTTCGTGAATCTTCTAATTGTTGTAAATCTGCTGCTTTTTTCGGTAACAGATCAGAAAACTCTTTATTGTTTTTTAACATGTTTTGTATTTCTGGGTGTTCGGCTACAACTTCTTTAACAAATTCTTTAAGTTTAGGATTTTTCTCTAGTTGATCTTTCACCATGTCTTTGACAAACGGAATATTAAGCGCGAATTTACACAAAGATTTTTTAAAATCACTTTTCATTACATCTTTTACTTGCGCTTTAATCATGTCGCGATTTTCTGTATTTTCAATGAATTTATCATCCAATGGTTTTCCACCACCTAAACCAAACATGTCGAGTAATAATTTTATTAATTTTAAAAGAATGTTCATTTCTTCTTTGTTATTTTTTGAATTATCGTTTTCTATTGGCATATTGATATTAACAAATTATGAGTCTTGTATAAAGAATAGTTTATATTAATAATTTTGTCAAAATTTAAATAAAAATATTTCTTGAAGAAATTGATGCAGTAGTTATACTAATAAAAATTTAATTAGGTAAATTATTATTATGAAATATACAATTAGTTCAAAGTT
>CAXNCW010000060.1:0-6449 GCA_964200955.1 Legionellaceae bacterium | reverse complement strand
TAATACATTCTATAAAATCACCGTTTAATTGGTCCATAGGTGCAAATGCTGCTGAATGAACAATGATATCTAGCTTTGGCCATGTTTGTTGTAATTGAGTAAAAACTTCATTGATATCTTCATCATGAGTAAGATCGCAAGGAAATACTAATATTGAGTTAAATTCTTGTGCCATGTTAATAACACGTTCTTTGAGTTTATCATTTTGATAAGTAAACGCTAATTCAGCACCGTGTTCGGAAAAAGATTTGGCAATGCCATACGCAATCGAGCGATTACTAGCTAGACCTATAATTAATGCTTTTTTGCCATGCAAAAATTTCATTATTATTCTCCAATTATGATAAGATCAAAAATTTATTAAAGGCAAGTATTAATGTCAAATATCGCATCTAAAAATATTTTTACAGTATTAAATACTATTATTGACTTTATTCGCTATGGTATTACTGAAGCACAACGATATCAAGTATTTTATGGCCACGGTACTGATAATCCTTGGGATGATATTTGGTCATTAATTTCTGGTCTATTAAATTTACCTTTTGATTGTAATCCAATAATATTTCATGCAAATTTAACTTTGGAAGAAAAAAATATAATTTTCGAGAAATTACAACAACGTATTATTGAACGCATTCCTGTGCCGTATTTATTGAAAAAAGCATCTTTTTGTGATTTAAGTTTTTATGTTGATGAACGAGTATTAATTCCGCGTTCACCAATTGCCGAGTTAATACGTCAGCAGTTTTCCCCATGGATCGATCCTAATAATATTAGTAAAATTTTAGATATGTGTACTGGTAGTGGTTGTATTGCAATTGCATGTTGTTATAATTTTGATGATATAACAGTTGATGCGGTTGATATTTCTGCTGATGCATTAGCAGTGGCAAAAATTAATTGTGATAATCATCATCTAAATGCACAAATTAATTTATTACAATCGAATAGTTTTGAGAAATTGCCGAAAGTATTGTATGACGTTATTATCGCTAATCCACCGTATGTTGGTGATGATGAAATGTCAACTTTACCGTTGGAATATACACATGAGCCTGATTTAGCATTAAGAGCGACCAATAATGGGTTAACGATTATTGAAAATATTTTAAAACATGCTCATGAATATTTAGCTGCACATGGCGTTTTGATTATGGAAGTTGGAAATTCACAAGAAGAATTGATAATTCAATATCCAGAGGTTCCATTTATTTGGTTAGAATTTGAATATGGTGGTAGTGGAGTATTGATGCTTAGATATGATGAATTAGTAAAATTTTATAAGTTTTTTTAGGAGATAGACATGGGAAAATCTTTAAATATTGCTATTGTTGGTGCCACCGGCTTAGTTGGTGAAATGATATTATTACTTTTAGAACAACGTAAATTTCCAGTGAACAAGGTTTATTTATTAGCGAGCGAAAAATCTATAGATAAAATCATGGTGTTTAATAAACAAATCATTAAAGTACAGAATCTGGCAGCATTTGATTTTAAACAGGCAGATATTGCATTTTTTTCTGCTGGTGGTGAATTATCCAATAAATATGTCCCACTTGCTGTCGATGCTAACTGTATTGTTATTGATAATACATCATGTTTTCGTTATGAAGATGATGTCCCGTTAGTGGTACCAGAAGTTAATGCTGCGTGTATTGGCGATTATACTGCGCGTAGAATTATTGCAAATCCCAATTGTTCTACGATTCAGATGCTCGTAGCATTAAAACCAATTTATGATGCTGTCGGTATTCAAAGAATTAATGTTGCAACTTACCAAGCGGTCTCCGGTACCGGGAAGCAAGCAGTAAAAGAACTATTGCAACAATTAGGTCAGTTATTAAATGGTAAACCGGTGACTAAAAAAGTTTACCCATCGCAAATAGCTTTTAATGTTTTACCACATATTGATGATTTTCAAGATAATGGTTATACTCGTGAAGAAATGAAAATGGTATGGGAAACGCAAAAAATTTTGGCTGATAATGATATATTAGTAAATCCTACTACAGTACGTGTGCCAGTTCTCTATGGTCATTCAGAAGCCGTACATATTGAAATGCGTTCACCATTAAGCGCATTAGACGCCAAGGAATTATTGATGCATGCTCCTGGAGTCATTGTGATTGATGATCCAGACATGTTGTCATATCCAACGGCATTTACTCATGCTGTTGGTCATGATGAAGTGTTTGTTGGTAGAATTCGTGAAGATATTTCTCATCCATGTGGTTTAAATTTATGGATTGTGTCTGATAATATTCGTAAGGGTGCTGCTACAAATGCAATACAAATTGCGGAAATTTTGCAACAACAATATTTATGATATATAATAATAGCTATGGATAAAAAATCTATTAAATTATATCAAACAGAAAAAAATGCAACTCAAGATTCACGAGGTAATCGCGAAACGGTTGCAATGCCGAGTTATTTTGCAATAGAAACTAGAATGATGGAAAATAATAGACGTAAAATAGAGCAATATTACGAACGTCAAAATTTTGCTGCTGTGCAGCAAATTGATCATTATGATGAATTGAGCAATAGTAATACCACTGTGAGTGAGAATGGATTAGAAGCTGAAGGCTCGTATGATAATGGCATTCAAGCGCACCCACTGTTAAATGGACAACGTTTTGACGGTAGTGAAGGGGATACTAATGCTAAACCACAAAATGGTACTGAGGCACGCAGAAAATTTGATCAAGCTCGAGAGTCGCAAGAGGAAGCAAAACAACATCGTTTAGGGTTGGGATTGACTTTTCAAAAGAAATTTAATCCTTTTCCAGGTATTAATGGTTAGGCATTTATATAAATGACTATTGCAAATGATATTATTGTTGGTGTCATGCCGAATTTTGATTTATATTTATCTGAAGGTGAATCTTTCGATGATATTGATGAATACGGTTTTACGCCTTTGATTGAGTGTGCAATTGCTGGACGTTTAGAAATTGCAGAGCAATTATTATTGCGTAAAATTGATGTAAATAAAATTGATGTCGTTGGTCGTACTGCTTTACATTGGGCAGTGGATAATAATAATTATGAAATTGCGGAATTGTTATTGCGTTATCATGCTGATGTGAATGCTTATACTACTGCTGGTTTATCAATATTAGTCTTTCCTGTGTTGCGTGAGCAAAATGAATTAAAAAGTTTACTATATCGCTATGGTGCTAAGATTGATTTTGCAATGGATTTTATTAATGCAAAATTATTAGGTCATCGTTTTGAATTGAAAGGTTATGTTGATATAGTCAATGCTAAGTCTGAATTTATTGAATTAAATTATGAAGGCTTCATTATAGAATTTACTGTTGCGGTTGTGGCTAATTCTTTGAAACGTTTCACTAGTAGTTATTCTACAAAACATTTGCGGGAATATTTTCCCTATTTGCATGTAATTATAGATGCCTTCCAAGTCGCTAGTGAATTATTACAATTACAAAATTATCCAATTTTGCAAAATAATCATCTTGAGCGTATTAAAAAGTTATTACAATCTCCTTTGTTAATATTGCCTGCTGCTAGTCGTGGACATGCATTATGTTTTGTGCGCTTTAATCAATGGTGGGGAAAAATTGATAGAGGTGAAAATAGTTTAAAAGAGGGGAGTGTTAATTTATATCGTATTACTAATCCCAGTGCAATTAATGTGCAATTTTTATGTGAATTTCTTTATAAAAAACAACCACGCAAATATTTCCATCAAATTATTAACCAACAATTAGGTTTAGTTCATGTAGCGCAATTGCCTATTGCGGGACAGATAGTTGGTAATTGCTCGTGGGCAAATGTACAAGCAGTGATTTCGGTTGGCTATATTTTGCAAAATTTAATTGATAGTAATAAATTTCATTATGATCAAGCTTTGATTTTATATGATGCTTGGGTGGAATGGGATAAAGATCGAGCGTTAGATGAATGTATTCAGCGTTTTTATTTGGCAGATCCCATCAGAAAAGCAAGTTTTGCAGCAATATTAGGTGCCATATTGTTTCAATCTTGTCATTATGACAATAATACGCATTTTATGCGTGTAGAAAAAATTTTACAAATTTTATTATTACCTAATTATTATTATGTATTAAAAAGTTATATTGAAATTTATTGTGTGCAACGTTTAACACGTCGTGGGAATAATTTATTAAAATTACTTGATGATTTTGGTATTGATCCACGTAAAAATTGATTGACAAGTAAGCGATTAATTAACCGCTTACTTGTGAACTAGCATTTTGTTGAATAAAAAATTATAATATTATTTATTTATTACAAATTATAATATGTTAACTGGCGTGTATTTAGGTTTTGATTTTGGTTATAAGCGTATCGGTGTTGCTGTTGGACAACGTATTACCGGCAAAGCGCAGCCGTTGTCAATGATTGCAGCTAAAAATGGAGTGCCGTCTTGGGATGTTGTCACTAAATTAATTCAGCAATGGAATCCGCAAGCTTTCATTGTTGGGCTACCAAAATGTTTGAATGGTAGTGAACAATATACTACAAATGCCGTGCGTATTTTTAAATCACAATTAATTCAGCGTTTTAGTTTACCAATTTATTTGGTTGATGAAAGATTAACGACTATTGAAGCTAGATCACAATTATTTTCTTCTGGTGGTTATAAAAAAATTAAAAAATCGTCAATTGATAGTTTTGCGGCATGTGTTATTTTAGAGCAATGGTTACAAAATTTTATGGAGTTTGAGTGAAACATTTTTTATCTATTTCTGACATTACATATAATGATGTGCAAAATTTATTACATATGGCAATGGCGTTAAAATTCAATAAAATTCTTTATCCAATCTTGAAAGAACATGCGCTAGTAAATTTGTTTTACGAAAATAGTACAAGAACTAGAATGAGTTTTGAATTGGCGGCGAAAAGATTATCGATACCAGTAATGAATTTTAATTGCGCGACCTCATCAGAAGCAAAGGGTGAGATTATATTAGATACAGTCAAAAATTTAGCTGCTATGGGTATAAATTTGATGGCAATACGTCATCAAGAAAATGGATTACCACAAAAATTGGCTGCAGAATGTGATATATTAAATTTGCATATTATTAATGCTGGCGATGGGCAACATGCACATCCTAGCCAAGCATTATTAGATTTAATGACGATACTTGAATATAAAACTAATTTAAAGCAGTTAAAAGTTGTTTTAATTGGTGATTTACGACATTCACGTGTAGCCAATTCGTTACAGTGTTTATTTAAATTAGTTAATGTTGGTGAATTATATTTGGTTTCTCCTGAATCTTGGCGACCACGCGTGATTCATTATGGAATCTGGATGGAATCTTTGGATGATGGATTACAAGATGTCGATGTAATTATTACATTACGTGTTCAAAAAGAGCGCTTTAATAAAAATGAAGAATTAAATTTAGTTGATTATTGTAATAATTATTCTGTAACGCCAAAAAAATTAAAATTAGCGCGTAATGACGCTATAGTTATGCATCCAGGACCGTTAAATCGCGGTGTTGAAATTACGGATGCAGTTGCTGATGGATCGCAATCGGTAATTTTGCAACAAGTGCAAAATGGTGTATACATGCGAATGGCAATTATCCATGCATTACTTAAGTCACAGTGATTTATAATAAAATAAATATATTGTTGGACCAAGACCCAACCTACTTTTTATTCAGATAACAAGTTGTTTCTCTTATTTGTATAGTCTTAGGTATTTTATATTTTAGTGCTTCTATAGATTGTTGTATATCAGATGGTAGTAATAACTCAGCAATGGCTTCATATGGCTCTTCTAGATTAAAACTATAGTCCATTATCATTAATTGATACTTATTATATGCATATTTTATGATTTTATTAATATTGTCATTGCGAAACTCGTAGTCTTTCTTTTTGAAAGCATTCAAGTATATATTCTGGTTTTTATCAGTTAAGAATTCAGAATCATACATAATTATTAATTGAGATGTTTTTGGTAACAATAAAAAAATATTAGTATAATCATTTTGAATTTTCTTTAATACTTGTTGTTCAAATTCTATATCACCCATTGATCCGTCATCATTACAAACAAATAGTTGAAACTGATTATTATCATTAATGAATTTCATGTTTTTGAAAATGTGACGTTGATGTGCTGATCTTTCATACTCTTCAATTTCAAAAATATGTTTTTTATGTACTTGATGCGTTTTGCGTTTTAAATTTTGAGGATTTTCGATTGTTTCTTGCTGTGATTTTTTTTGCGAGTAAAAAAGATTGGTTTGTTGTTGATTATAATTTGTTATTATTTTAGTGGATGCAAATGAGGATGCTTGTGTATCCTGTTTTTTGTGGGTTTGTAAATTCTGTGATTGTTGTTCTATGGCTGTCTGCTCTCTTTTTGAATAAAAAAGATTAATTTCATTGAGATTGTTTGGTTTTTTGTGTAATAGCTTATTCGTAAT
>CAXNCW010000059.1:0-6576 GCA_964200955.1 Legionellaceae bacterium | reverse complement strand
ATTGATGTTTAAACGTTTTTCTTCATAATTAATATGAAGTTGTAGTGTATTATTAATATCTACATGCAATTTATTATGTTGTATTAAGATTTTACTTTGTTGTTGTAGTTCTGTGAGTAATTTTAGTTCTATATAATGATTAATATTTGAAAGCGCAACATCATAAGCATACATAAAGACAATTATATAAATATTAAAAACTTGTAATGGGCCAACAAAAATAAAACAATTTAATAAATTACCGGTTAGCCACATTATATCATTACTTAATTCAAACCAACGGCGCATCCAGCTATTGTGTAATTTGATAAGAAATGGTACTTGGTTGACTTCATTTTCAATCCAGCCGTGTGGTTTGAGATGTTTAATTAATATGAATAAATTGGTGCATAATCTTGGAATAAAGCATATCCAGCTAATATGTGCAATGATTGGTTCGATAACAGCATTGATGATTAACATGTGTTTATTATACAAACCAGGTTTCTCACAAAATTTTTGTATATTATTTAAAACTAATTTAATACGCAGAAAACATAATCGCCAAAATGTGATTTTCATATGCCATTGACGTAGATCTTGTGTGATATCTAGAGTGACTGGTGGCAATCTTTCTAATGGTGTGAATTGATAATTAATTTGGCTTAATATTTTATGATATAATTGTTGATCCTGAGATAATGTTTGAATTTTTTTAGGAATTACTAAATAACGTTGATGTAATAGTTTGAGTAATTCAGCAAATTGTAAAGCACAATGAATTTTAAATGTAAATTCTTCATATGTTGTGATGTTGTTATTATTGATACAATGATTTAAATCAGTACATATATTATCATACAAAAGATTCAGATGTCGATTAATTTTTAATAGTGGTAAAAAGAAATTTATATTATGTTTTTTCAGTTCGGTATCAAATTGCCAATGATAGTGGTCCTTGATTTGTATTACGTCATTTATTTGATAAATATCTAATAAATTCATAATTTATTTAATCCAGATGGTGATTTTTTCCATCCTAGAATTGTTTTTATTTTACTAATAGTTAATGTTAATGCATGCGCCGGAGCATCTTTACGAATAGTACTTCCAGCACCAATTGTGGCATTTTCTGCGATTGTTATCGGAGCAACTAATTGAGTACCGGACCCAATAAAAACTTCATTTTCAATAATAGTTTGATGTTTGTTGATGCCATCAAAATTACAAGTAATGGTTCCAGCCCCAATATTAACGTTTTTGCCAATGGTAGTATCACCGATATAGCTTAAATGATTGATTTTGCTATTGTTATCGATTGTTGTTTTTTTAATTTCAACAAAATTACCAATTTTACAGTGTGCGGCTATGTTAGTTTCTGGGCGTAAGCGCGCAAAAGGACCAATATGGCAATTATTAGATATTTTGCAATTTTCTAAAATACTATTTGCAAATATTATTGAATTTGCACCTAGAGTTACATTTTTGAGTATACAATTAGCATGTATTATACAACCGTTACCTAAATGTACAGTGCCTATAAAAATACAATTGATATCAATTGTTATATCATGACCACAGTGCAAATCGCCGCGAATATCAATTCTGGTTGCATCGACAATGTATACACCAGATAAAAGTAATTTTTCTGCTTGTTGTTGTTGCCAAATGCGTTCCAATTGTTGTAATTGTAATTGATTGTTAATGCCGTGAATTTCAGATAAATTATTGGTAGTTATAGTGTGAAAAATATAGTTTTCATTTGTTGCTATTTTAATAACATCAGTTAAATAATATTCATTTTGAGAGTTTTTATTAGTTAGTTGTTGCAGCCAAGACACTAAGTGTGCACGTGGCAAACAACAAATACCAGTATAAATTTCTTGAATATTTTTTTGTGAATTATTGAGATCACGCTCTTCGATGATTTTGAGAATATTATTGTTTACATCACGTATTACACGACCAAATCCAGTAGGATCTGGCATGGTGGTTACTAATAAAACTCCGGTATGTTGTTGTGATGACGTATCAATTAGATGTCTTAATGTTGCTGTTGTAATTAATGGTACGTCACCAGATAAAATTAATACATAGTCAGCGTCTTGAATATGTGGCAAGGCTTGTATAATAGCATGTCCTGTGCCTAATTGTTGCGATTGCACAATCCAATTAATTTTTTGGTTAATAAAATATTCTTGAATTTGCTGCCGAGCGTGTCCACAAATGACATGTAAACTTGTAGGCGCAAGGCTTTGAGATGTTTCAATTACCCATTGTAACAAAGGTTTACCGGCTAATTTATGCAAAACTTTTGGCACAGTGGAATACATGCGTTTACCCATGCCCGCTGCTAAAATTACAATATGCACTGACATTTATTCTCCATAACGAGTTTAGTTCACTTACTTGTAAAAGTTATTTTGTCAACGTTCCTTATTTCCTGAGAGCTCCTAATTAATAGTTAATTCCCCACGTAAATTCGTTAACATTAGTTGCTTCATTTCTGCTACAGAAATGTTTTGACTTAGCAAATATAATAATTTGCAGTATATAGTTTCACGAGTCATATCATAACCACTAATGATTCCTGTATGTAATAAGCTATTGCCAGTTGCATATTCATGCATTTCTATTGTTCCATGCATACATTGTGTGCAATTAACGATAATTATTCCTTTATTAGATGCTTGTTGCAATAGATTGAGAAATTCTGGATTATTATTTGGGGCATTGCCAGTGCCATAAGTTTCCAATATTAAAGCTTGTAATGGTTGTTGTAATAATGCTGCTAATATTGCCGTAGAAAATCCGGGAAATAGCCAGAAATTGGCGATTAATTGTGTTGTGAGCGTTTGTATTTGTAATGATAATTCTGACTTCGGTAATAATAATTGTTGATTCAGTTTAATTTGCATCCCAATAGTGGCTAAATGCGGATAGTTAGGTGAATCAAAAGCATTAAAACTTTGTGCGTTAATTTTTTGTACTCTATTGCCACGCAATAAATGTTGATTAAAATATACACAAACTTCGTTAATAGGTGCATGTGCGCAGAGCCATAATGATGTAATGATATTGTCAATTGCATCATTGCGAATTTCTGCTAATGGAATTTGTGAGCCGGTGATAATTACTGGTTTATTTAAATTTGCTAACATAAAAGATAATGCTGCGGCTGTATATGCCATGGTGTCGGTGCCGTGAAAAATAATAAAACCTGCATAATTATTATATTCATTAAAAATGTTTTGAGCCAACATATTCCAATTTTCTGGCGTTATATTGGATGAATCAATTAAAGGATTATATTCTGTAATATGATAATGTGGTAGCTCATGATGACGTAACGCCGGAATTACAGACATTGCGGCAATAACATATCCTTGGGCTGGCTCATAGCCATTTTGGGTTTTTACGGAACTAATTGTGCCGCCAGTATTAAGAATTAGAATTTTTTTATTCATAAGTAAATTCATAATTTAAAAATAGTATTATATCTGTCTTGTGAATATAAGCAAATTTATGTTATTATTCTGCAGAAGATTTTATCTTTTCAGGTTCTTGTATGAAGACATTACATTTTTTATTAAAAATTAGCTTATTTTGTATCGTGTTACAGAGTTTCGCTGCTGAGTTAAATGGTCTATGTGATCGCACGTGTCAACGTGGTAGGCTTTATGAACTAGAAAAAGAACGCTTACGTCAAAGTAAAGAGATGGATGATCGTCGTCAATCTTTAGAAGAACAAAAATATAAAGATAGCCTGCAAAGAGAACATGATTTTCAAAGAAACCAATTATTGTTTGATACAAAAAAACGTTGTGATCAAGAAAATATGAATCAAGTACCATTGAATGAGCGTAGTATTTGTAACGCTGTTCAAGGTTACTTTGCCTTTGGTATTCCTGTGCCTGATTCTTTATTAGGTATAAATAATATACAACACTAATTTATTACGTTAGTTCTTCTTCAGGAATTGTGACATTCAGCTCAAGAATAGTATTATCGCCATTACGCTCTAAATTGACTGATACTTTTTCTTTGGAGATTGGAATATATTTCGCAATGACTGCAAGAATTTCTTCTTTTAACATAGGTAAATAATCTGGTTTATTGCGTTGTAAGCGCTCATAAGAGATAATAACGTGTAAACGTTCTTTGGCGACTTTAGCTGTATTTTTATGTTTTTTAAGTATATAATTCAGTAAGTTCATGATGACACATCCTCTTTATTTTTACTAAATAATCTACGCAATAATCCTCTGCGCTCATTACTAATAAAACGCATTGGTCTGGATTCGCCAAGGAAACGAGCTATAGCATCATGATACGCTATTCCAGCATCGCTATGCTCATCAAGTACAACAGGAACACCGGTATTGGAAGCTTTTAATACAGCTTTAGATTCAGGTATTACGCCAATTAAAGGAACCGCTAAAATTTCATTAACATCTTCTAACGATAACATTTCACCTTTTTGAACGCGTTCTGGATCGTAACGAGTTAATAGTAAATGTTCTTGTACAGGATCATGGTTGTTAATTGCACGTTTAGTTTTACTAGATATCATTCCTAAAATTCTGTCTGAATCGCGTACTGATGATACTTCAGGATTCGTGACTACAATAGCATGATCAGCAAAATGCATTGCCATTAACGCTCCAGTTTCAATTCCAGCTGGAGAATCACAAATTATATAATCAAATTCTTTTGATAAGTCATTTAATACTCTCTCAACTCCATCTAGTGTTAATGCATCCTTATCTCGAGTTTGCGAAGCTGGTAAAATATATAATTGAGGTACTCTTTTATCTTTAATTAAAGCTTGATGCAGATTGGCTTCTCCATGAATAACATTGACGAAATCAAATACAACCCGGCGTTCACATCCCATAATAACATCTAAATTACGCAAACCAATATCAAAATCAATAACTACAACTTTATTATTTCTTAATGCGAGACCAGAAGAGAAAGCAGCTGCCGTGGTAGTTTTACCGACGCCGCCCTTACCAGAAGTAATTACAATAATTTGAGACAAAATCGTTCCTTTTTTATGATATAATTATTAAGCTAATCTAAAGTTAGATGGCTGTCAATAGTTTTACTGATTGTTAGGAATTCTAATTATAATTTTAAGGCTCTACCGGAATTCCCGTGGTTTGTTCTTTTTTGTGCCGATTCTGTTTGAGCGCAGCGAGTTTAGCGGCATAAAACTAAAGAATAAACCACGGGAATTCCGGTAGAGACAATTTTAATTATTGTCACGATAATATCAAATCATTGTAAAAGTTATTTTGTAAACGTTCCTATATTATATCAGTGCGCTTGGTTACTATTGTTATTATTATTATGTACATTATGTGCATAATCTTGTTTGCTTTGTAATAATTGTGCTTTTAAATCTTTACTAATGTCGCGAACATCTTGTTGTACATCTGGGAATAAATTTTGATAAATCCAAGTTTTTACAGAATCAGGTGTGGCTCCACTACCTTGAGCAAAATTATGTCCGTCGGTAAAAGAAGCAGCTATTTTTTGAATTTTATTGTGAATTGCATCTACAGTGAGTTGTGGTACTGCTTTCTTTAATACAAGTTCTACTGATTCTTTCAATGGGATGTCTTTACTGATAAAGACTTGTGCTATTGCTTGATCTATAATACTTAAGTCATTATTCAGTCCGCAAGGTGCATTAAAATTAAAACCAGATGACGCATCACTACCTGATTGCAAAATCATTATCATAGCATTGAAGTTTATATTTTGGGTTTTGGTAAATTCAGCTGTTATAACTTTCTGTAAGCCTTGATTAATCCAAGATTTAATGTTAGAACAATTTTGTTCGGCAGTATCTAAGCCACCACGCAAAACAATAGTCCCTGCAAACATTACAATCCTCTTTATATTAATTTTAGCTCCTAAATGAGCTATTATTTCTAATAAACTAAAATCGTTTAATTTATACGCTTGAACTATTATTTGTTCTTTAATGGTGAATACTTTATTAACTTCACAGTCTTGATTTAAATTGATATTATGAGACAAAGCATTTAAAATTGTTTTTTTACTTGCAAGCATGTCATGTTTAAATTCAATTTTTATTAACTCCTGATTAATCCATTGGACCGCGTTAACTGGATCTTGCGGTGATAAATATTGCTTTATCTTTGTAAAATCAATATCTTTACCTGCGGTTTTTAATTGAGAGTGTGCTTTTTCGAGTAATTTAGTATCTTTTGCAACATAAGCTGACACAACAGCTGCTTCTGCAATTGTCAAACCCTTGAACAATTGCTGAGAATCTGGCGCATCCCACACGGTTTTATTTTGCGACAAAGCTTCTAAAATTATATCTTGATTATATGGTTGACTCTGTTGTTGTTTGTCAAATTCATTTTGAATTAATCTTTGATAAATCCAAGTTTCGGCAACATCTGTAGGGTTGCAATAAGCAGCTATCTTGGTAATGCTACTTGCCGTTAGTTTTGATCCTGCCGTGTTTAAGATCGATTTTAATTGATCGTTAGTTATAGTGTCTTTACTGCTAAATGTTTGTATTATTGCTTGCTCGCAAATATTTAGGCCATTCTT
>CAXNCW010000058.1:0-6647 GCA_964200955.1 Legionellaceae bacterium | reverse complement strand
TGAAATTTCGTAGGCAATGTCCAATGGGTACATACATTGTGGATTTCATCTGCATTGAAACAATGCTCATTATTGAAATTGACGGTGGGCAACACAATGAGGGTAAACAACAAGACTACGATAAACGCCGAACAAAATTTCTGAATGACTTGGGTTACAACGTGTTGTGTTTGATAAACCCTCATCCGCCCTATCGGGTACCTTCTCCCAGAGGGAGAAGGAAAACCATCCTGATTAATAAACACAGTATTTATTGAAAAACTTCAATCAAATTACCCAGATTTTTGTTGGGTAAAATTCACCCTTTATTGAGCGAGTTTAAAGAATGATTCGCGCAAAAAGAACCGAAGCGTTAAACGTACTGAATGAATTACCTATTTATAAGATTGATCAAATTTTATTTGACTAGATTTGTAATTAATTTAACGATATGACTATAATTTTGTAGAATAACTATATTAACTAATTTAAATTGCATATAACGCGCATGAATAATGCATATTATATATTGATTTTTGGCATCATTAGTTACCATATATGGATCATATAAATATTTTTTGTGTAATATTTTTTTAACTTTTTGTAAATCTTTTAAATTAAACATCATTCCCGATATCTGTATTGGCAGGGTATATTGTTTGATTTTTTGTGGTAAATTAATAATTAATGATGATCTTTTAGTTTTATGGTTTTTTTGTAATTGTTTAATTGCCCAGAATTTTACTAATTCTGCTGCGTAATATAATTTATTTTTTGTGATAATTTCATTAGTAAGATTGATAGAGGATCGTATTCTAACTGCCATGGTTGCAGTAATGCTGGCAATTATGGTCATAATTAATAAAGCCGATACTAACGCACTACCTTGAATACAACGATGCATTAGTATCTATATTCAAACTACTATTGGTCGCGGTTTGAAAATGCACCTAAGATTTGCAATAAGCTAATAAACAAATTATATATCGATACAAATAGTGTCACTGTAGCAGATATATAATTAGTTTCGCCGCCATGAATAATTTCACTCGTTTGAAATAAAATCAAACCTGAAGAAATTAAAATAAAGACAGCAGAAATGGCTAAATATAGTGCTGGTATTTGGAAAAATATACTAGCTATCATAGCTAATAATCCTGCCATTGATGCTATGAATAAAAAACCATTTAAAAAACTAAAATCTTTACGTGTCGTCAGTACATATCCTGATAGCGTAAAGAAAATAATACCAGTACCCCCTAAAGCTGTAGCTATTAACTGTGGTCCATTGGAGAAATTAGCAATATACATATTTAGAATAGGACCTAATGTATAACCTAAAAATCCTGTAAAAGCAAAAACCGCCAATAATCCCATGGGGCTATTGCGTAAAGCATTAGTTAAAAACATTAATCCATAGACTCCAGCAATCATTAAAATGGGGTTCATATAACGCACATGCAAGGCGAATGCCATATAGGCCATGAGGGCGCTGAATATAAAATTTGTTCCTAACAATAAATAAGTATTACGCAATACGGTATTAGTAGCTAATACCGATGGTTTACGTAAAATGGTAGTTTGATTTCTGTTCATTTTATTATAGCCTCTAGTTATTATATCTATTTATAATTTAGCATAATTTTACTATTATTCATAGTTAAGTTATTTACATATTGCAGGACGATATTTGCTTGCTAAAGTTCCAGCTTTACAATCCCAGGTAATATCACCATTATTATTTAGTTGCGGATGCATTATAATTGTTCCGTTACCTGCAATTGGTGTGTATTTTATAATGATTACACCGTCATGTTCAATGGTAATACCGGCAACATTTGCGGTTTTTGGTGGACTGATATATCCTGTCATTTGTTGATTATTTGGTAAAGAGTTATTGTCAATAGTTGTCTCTGCAACTGCAAGTTTAGCTGTAGTTGCAAGGCTCAAGCCTTCAGTTACGCGTGCTTTGATGATATAATTTTGGTAAGCGGGGATTGCTATAGATACAAGAATACCAACAATTGCTATTGTAACCATCAATTCAATTAATGTAAAACCATTGTGTTTCATAACCAACTCCTTTATGTGAATTTATCGTTCATTAAATTACTTAATGGGATTATAATGGTTTTATACTGCTGATCCTAATTTATTTTATAATAGGTATTTAAACTATGTCGAGAATGCAACGTATTGAAGAAATTTTACGAGTTAATTTTACAATCGAACATATATATTTAGATAATGAATCGTATAAACATGATGTTGATGATTCATTAGAAACGCATATAAAAATCATTATTGTCAGTGAACAATTTATTGATTTATCTAGAATTATGCGACATCGATTATTACATGATTTATTACAAAAAGAATTTAAAATAGGCCTGCACGCTTTAAGTCTGCATTTATATACAAATGCAGAATGGAGTCGTGTGGATAAAAGTCAACTTGAATCACCAGCGTGTATTCATGAAATGGTGGAGAAAGATAATGGCAGGGCATAGTAAATGGGCAAATATTAGATTTAGGAAGGGTTTGCAAGATGCAAAACGTGGCAAAATATTTACAAAATTAATTCGAGAAATCACCATAGCGGCACGTATTGGTGGGGATGATGAAACTCTTAATGCACGCTTGCGTGACGTAGTAACAAAAGCTCTTAAATCTAACATGAAACGCGATACCATTGATAATGCTATTAAACGTGGTGCTGGTGGTTTAGATGATAATAATATGATTGAAATGCGTTATGAAGGTTATGCGCCTTGCGGTGTTGCCATCTTAGTTGATTGTTTATCTGATAATAAAAATCGTACGGTATCTGAAGTACGTCATGTGTTTACTAAGCGCGGCGGTAATTTGGGTACTGATGGTTCAGTTGCTTATTTATTTAATAAGCAAGGTGAAATTTTATTGCAATCTGCTCAAGAAAAAGAGATGGTTCTAGATGCGGCAATTATTGCTGGTGCTGAAGATGTGCTTTTTTCTGATCAAGGTATTGAAATTATTACGAGCGCTGAGAATTATCATAAAGTTTTAATTAATTTACAAAAACAAAATTTTAATATTGAACAATCGCAATTGATTATGCAAGCACAAATTTTAATACCGATTACTCAGGAAGAATCTATAGGATTAATGGCTATGATTGATGCATTGGAAGATTTAGATGACGTGCAAACAGTTTATACTAATGCGCAATTCCCCGATGATTTTGCAGCCTTATGATCCCTGATGATTATTTTAGGCATTGATCCAGGATCAAGAATTACCGGCTATGGAATTATTCGACAAGAGAAAAAAAATCTTTATTATATCGATAGCGGCTGTATTCGTACCTCACCTACTGATTTAAGCCAAAGATTAATGGATATATTTAATGGCATTTGTTCGTTAATGGAAACTCATGTCCCTGATGAAGTGGCTATTGAAGAAATTTTTATGCATAAAAATGCTAGTTCGGCTTTAAAATTAGGGCATGCTCGTGGCGTTGCAATGGTTGCCGCAGCTTCACATAGAGTTAAAATTCATGAATATGCAGCACGAGCGGTGAAACAGGCATTAGTTGGCAATGGCGGCGCTCATAAACAACAAGTGCAACATATGGTCGTACAATTATTAAGGTTGAATCGTGCGCCACAAAGTGATGCCGCAGATGCGTTAGCAATTGCCATTTGTCATTGTCATACCAGACAAAATTTGATGTATCTGCAATTATAATTATAAATAAAGGAGTAATATTTAATGATAGGGTGGTTATGTGGCAAAATTTTAGATGTACAGCAACCAGGTAAATTATTATTAGATGTTAATGGTGTTGGTTATAATATTGAGATGTCATTATTGACTTTTTTTCAGTTAGAAAAGGACAAATTTGAATCAGTTGCATTACATATTCATACTGTGGTTCGTGAAGATGCATTTATTTTATTTGGATTTTTAGAAAAATTAGAGCGCGCTGTGTTTCGAGCATTGATTAAAGTTAATGGCATTGGTCCGAAACTTGCATTAGGTATTTTATCTAATAGTACGTCAAGTGAATTATTAAAATATATTCAACAACAAGAAGTGCAACGTTTAGTGCAATTACCTGGTATTGGTAAAAAAACTGCAGAAAGATTACTGATTGAAATGAAAGATTCGTTAGCTGCATTATTACCGTTAGATGCTGCAAATATAACACAATCGTCTGCACGTTGTGAAGTTGATTCTGCGGTTAATGCTTTAGAATCTTTAGGTTATAAATTTGCTATTGCATTAAAAATAGTCAAAAATATTGATGATGGTATAATGAATTGTGAACAATTAATTCGATTAGCCTTAAAAAGATTATCTAATGTTTAAAAAATGCTTGATGAGTAAGTAATGACAATTAAAAGTTATGTACTGCGTGCTGGACGCCTGAGTCAAAGACAGAAACTAGGATTAGAGAAATATTTAGAACATTATTGTTTACCTATAGATGGGAAACCTTGGGATTTATATGAAATTTTTCAGCGTCAAGCACCTACTAGGGTAGAAATTGGTTTTGGTATGGGAGCATCTTTATTAACTATGGCGCAGGAACATCCTGAAATTAATTTTATTGGTATTGAGGTGCATCGTGCGGGAATTGGCGCTTTGGCTGCAAATTTATATGAATTACAATTAAATAATGTGCGAATAGTAGTTGGTGATGCAGTTTCTGTATTTACAACGCAATTATTATCTGCAAGTGTCGATGGAGTACAAATTTTTTTTCCTGATCCATGGCCAAAACAGAAACATCACAAGCGGCGCTTGATACAAGAAAATTTCGTGATCTTAATCTCTCAGGCATTGAGAATTAATGGCTTTTTACATTGTGCTACAGATTGGCAAAATTATGCGGAACATATTTTGCAAGTGTTGGCAGCAGAATCCACGTTTAAAAATCAATCTATTAATGGTAATTATTGCGAGCGACCAGTAATGCGTCCTTTGACTAAATTTGAACAACGCGGAAAACTACTTGGACATAATGTTTGGGATTTGATTTTTTATAAGTTATAGAATAACATTGGTTAAATCATATTAACTATTGTCTTTTTATAAAAAATATGTTCTAATAAGAACATTATTGTAATTTTAAATGAGGACCACGCATGCAAATAAAACTCGAGCAAGACTTAAATATATTTTTACGTGATTATGAGTATAATCCCCTCCATGAGGCATCAAAACATGGATTTTCAGTTTTCACACAAGTTATGCAGAAGTTAGATTCAGTAAAATCCTTACATACTTTCTTGAAATTACGTTTGCCAAAAGGCGGATTGGTACGTCAAAACATACTAGATATAGTTATGAACGATATAGATAAATTTAAAGCATGCTGTAATGAGTTAATAAAAACACCTGAAGATTTTGCATCATTACTTACAGAACCATGTGAAACTGGAGATACAGTGTTACATCAGTTAATGATGTATGGACGTTTAGATGCATATAAGCACTTATTGTCTATTGCAAAATATAATAAAACAATTAGTGATGCTTTAGATACAGCTATGCAGTTAAAAAATAATAAGAACTATACTCCTAAAGATATAATGGAATTATCAGATGATAATTTAACAATATTTTTGGCTCCATATACTGATTCAACCCAAATCAAGGAAACAGTAGAAAGAGTTAACACCATGAAACAACAAATAAATTTACCACCAAAGGCATATAATATAAAATATCAAGTAATATTTGATGAATTGAATCTTTTGCAAGCAGATATCAAGAAAACTACTAATAATATCTTTAAAAATCAAGCAGAAATATTACATGGTGTATTAAGTGAAAAATTTACATCTTTATTACAAGATGATAATCTCAATATTTTTTATAAAAACTGTCAACAAGAGATTAATCAAAAAATACCAAATCTTAATCAAGAGCTAACTGGTTTTTTTATGCGATGGTTGAATAAAATTGCTAATATTTTTGGATTTCGCAAAGAAGAAAAACAACAAGATGAGTTAAAACAGCACATTAGTAATAAATTTCAATTATTTTTTGTATTAAAGAATAAGGGTGTTCATGATAATTATGTAATTAATTACAAGCATGATATTAAATAATAATTGTTAATTTTTTTATCGTAGATCAGGGATGATTACGATTAGATATATTTTTTGATAATTGGTATTCATTAATTAGCTGATCGTGTATACTACGTAAAGTAGATCTATGGATAATTGGTGATATTACTATATGGCAACTAAAAATAAACACGTTGATATTCAATTTAGTGAAGACACTAGGCTAGCTCTTTTAGAGCAGTCTATTGAGCATTTAAACGCCACTTTGCAGCGTTTTGAAAAACGCTTTGATCATATTGATGCCAAATTTGATCATATTGATGCCAAATTTGAAAAATTGGATTCTCGTATTGATTCAAATTTTAAATGGCTGTTAAGCATAATGCTTGCTGGTTTCGGTAGTTTATTGGGGGTTATTGCGCATACGCAACATTGGATTTAGCTTGCAAATAACTTTAATTTACTCATGATAAGTATGCATATTTTTTAATAATTGTAATAATCTTGGCGGTAGCAGATTCAATATTAAGTTCATCAAGTTTTTGTATGATATAATTTTTATTATTGTATATAGTCATTATTGTGTTTAATAGTTTTCCCGCAGTTAAT
>CAXNCW010000057.1:0-6654 GCA_964200955.1 Legionellaceae bacterium | reverse complement strand
CCCATCCAGGTTGTGCTTGATTTAACGTAAATGCCATTAAAGTAAACTTATCATTAGAACGCTGTTTTAATTTATTTAAAATTGTTAACAGTGTGAATGAGTCTTTACCACCAGACAAACAAATCATTACTTTATCATGATGCCGAATTAAATTAAAATCAGCTATTGCTTTACCAGTATAATGTAGTAATTTTTTTTCTAAAATTGCAAGTTGATTTGGCATGGTTATAAAATTTATCAATAAAAATTATGCGTATAATAGCAGATATTCACTCAATGCACAGCTTTATTAAAATGATTGCAATATCTGTAATGTTTATGTTGACAACTAGTTGCCTTGTATTTATATTAGAATTCTTATCAAAAGAAAAATAACAAAATAACTTGATATGGGGCAAATTATGCAAGAAAATAATATAGAAAATCAATTTGATGATGCCTACCAATTATTTGTTGATGTTTTAAAGATAGCTGAAACGACGAGAGCTAACCATACGCAAGCAATTCAGCTAGAACATCCAACAAAAACAATTAGTAAACTAGCACAAAAGCCTGGCTGTATACTGATAAGAACGCTTGCATCCACTACAAAGTATCAAAATTTTTTAACCTCCATAAAGGTCTTATTTGCTGAAAAAAATCGCCAACAATTTTTATTGTTTCTTATGAAGAATGCATTTATAAAAAATGAAGTTAAAATCGAAGGCAAAAATGCTTGGTCCTTTAATCAAAACATATTTAAATTATTTTGCTTAATTGATTTCATGCAAAACATGACTCTTCCTAGTCATAAATTATTTTTATATGATATTAAAGATTTTCACAATACAAATTATAAATTTTATACGTTAGATAAGAATTGGGTTGGCTCTTGGTATATAATGTATCATAACGATGAGGTGCTACCATCTGAAATTTTATCTACAAATGTTGATTTTTATAGATTAAGGTTGCATCCACACATAGATAATTCATATATATTACAAGAATTTAAAAATAAAATAGTCAATATAAAACCTAATCAAGTAGTTATCTCTATCATTTCAGATAGCCGATATTCTGAACCAGTGTTTTTTATAAAACGCAATAATCAATTACAAATAATTTTAAGTCAAAGTAAACATCGACATCAATTGACAATTGATATAATTACAGACAATAAAGCCCAATATCAACATTCTGATTCAATAAAATTAATACATAATGGCGATTGCACGGTATATAGTGAAGAAGCTATACTTACTGTTGCTGAAACGGCAAAACAAAATAATATGACTGTATATGAAGTATTAAGTAAATTATTTGATAATGAAATAGAATTACTTTTTGATAATGAATATTTAAATAAATTTTGCGCGGAATACAATATATATTGTCCAATATCTTACCCTTTATTACGTAGGCTTATTGCCGTTTTTTGCTTTAATATATTTGGTCGAAACAACGATCAAAAAATATTGCCAGAAAATATATCATTAGAGTATTTGAAAAAATTTTTTCATACACCAACGCCACTCACAGCAGATAAATATGCAAAATTATCAGAAATTAAAAACCAGCCTATGCCGCAGCAACAATTTAACTTAAGTACTAACGAAAGTATACAAAATACACATAGTGAAAACAATTTACAAGAGTTTAAAAAAATTAATAATTCTAATCAACAATATAAATTAGATAATTCAACTTTATTAATTCAAAAAGACATTGTTAATCTCATTTGTTCATTTGGCAATGATGCTAAAAACGTTAAAATAGATTTTGCTAGAAACATAGAACAGCATTTAAATAATCATGGATATATTTCAGATAATGATTTTTTTAAATATTTAGCCAAATTATTTGAGAATACAGGTCATAGATGGACTCATTCCACAACAGCCTCTAAATTTGCAAAAGCAATTTCCACATCATCAAAAGTGTTTGATAAAAATTCAATAGCTAGCATTAGAAATTATCTTGGTTTAAATTTAACTCAATCCCTAATTAGACAAAGAGATTTAAGATCTTGTCTTGCACAACAAAATGCTGTCGTTCATAAAGGATGGAGAGCAGCTAATAATGAAGAAAAGAAAACCTATTTTTCTTTTTTTACTCAAAAAGAAAACAATACACAAAATCCCCAACAACAACAAAGCCATGACTACAATTTCATTATGTGAGAAGTTGATTATAAATTAACCCCACAATAAAAACTATTGCCATGCACAAAATTTTACGATAAAATCACATAATATTACGCAATTTAATTATGGTGGAATATGGGTCCTTTCGCAACGATGAATTGTGAATCCCGTCAGGTCCGGAAGGAAGCAGCGGTAACAATAATATCGAGTGCCGAAATGTGGCTCATAAACTACCGCCTTTTAATAATAGCAAAAAATTAATTTAAGATTTCAACAACCATGAGTTATTTGGCTTTAGCAAGAAAATGGCGTCCGCGTATATTTGCAGAATTAATCGGCCAAGATCATGTAAGCCATATATTAATCAATTCTTTAAACCAACAACGGTTACATCACGCGTATTTATTCACTGGCACTCGCGGTGTTGGTAAAACTAGTGTTGCACGATTATTAGCCAAAGCTTTAAATTGTGAACAAGGTATTAGTGCTAATCCATGTTTACAATGCGCTGCTTGCATAGCTATAGAACAAGGATGTTTTATTGATTTAATCGAAGTTGACGGAGCATCACGCACACGTGTTGAAGATACCAAAGATCTTTTAGAAAATATACATTATTCACCAACCAGCGGACGCTTTAAGATTTACTTAATTGATGAAGTACATATGCTATCACAGCATAGTTTCAACGCTTTATTAAAAACCTTAGAAGAACCGCCAGCACATGTCAAATTTTTATTTGCGACCACAGATCCACAAAAACTGCCACTCACGATTCTTTCACGGTGTTTACAATTTAATTTACATCATTTATTGCCACAGCATATTAATCAACATTTGCAATATATTATGACACAAGAACAACAAAATATCACACCAGAATCCCTAATATTAATCGCAAATGCCGCAAAAGGTAGTATGCGCGATGCTTTGAGCTTACTTGACCAAGTGATTGTCAGTACTAATACGCAAATATCAGTTGATATTGTAAAAAAAATCCTTAACTATCCTCAACAAAATTTTTCCGAACAATTGTTACATGCATTAATTGAGAATAATGCTCTACAATTAATTAATATCAGTAGACAAATTGCGCATGAAAATGGAAATTTTGATTATGTCTTAGATGAATTAATTAATTATTTGCATCAAATAACATTGTATCAAATTTTAAGCACACCCACACAACAAAATACTACAGAATTATTTAACCAAGATTTATTTCTGCATACTCTTGAAATTATAATTGCTTGTGCGCAACAAATGACGCCGGATTTTGTCCAGCTTCTTTATCAAATTGCAATCAAAGGATCTAAAGATATGCATCTTGCTCCTACTTTAGTCATTGGGTTTGAGATGACTTTATTACGTATGTTTGCATTTGCACCTCAAATAACCAAATCAATTCAACATGCAAAACCAGTACAATCAACCATAATCAATGAATCTTGGGAACAAATATTACAACAGTTAAAATTAACTGGAGTGGCTAAAAATGCAATAGAACAAGCTAAATTTATTCACTTGAATAATAAAGAACTCAAATTAGAAGTGCCTAAAGGTTATCAATCATTATTTACTACAACAATTATAAAAAAGATCGAACAAACACTAAGTGTTTATTATAAAAAATCCATGACATTACAATTATTATTTACTGCAAATAAAATACATGTCACACATAGTACAGCACCACATTTAACTAATGATAATGTTTTAGAAGAAATTAAAGAGAAATTTTCTGCGGAAATTGTTAAAAACTCTATCTATGAAAAATAATATAGATTATAATAAGATCAAGAATTAATCAATTGAGAGATAACACTATGGATATTACAAAAAATCTTAATAATCTTATGCAAGAAGCACAAAAAATGCAACAACGCATGCAAGATACACAATTAGAATTAGCTAAAATTCAAGTTATTGGTGAATCCGGTGGCGGTAAAGTTAAGGTATATATGAATGGCAAACATGAAGCCACAGAAATCTATATAGATCCAGGACTTGTAAAACAAGATCTTGCAGTAATACAAGAATTAATTGTTGCTGCTATCAATGGCGCTGTTCAGAAAGTTGAAGACGCATCTCGCAAAAAAATTAATGAACTCACGGCTGGCATTAATTTGAAAGATCTACCACTAAACATAGATAATAAATAACCGACATCATAAACTAATTATCATATAATGAATTTACTAAAATCTTTAATAGATTCATTAAGATGTTTACCTGGCGTTGGTCCTAAATCTGCGCAGCGTATGTCCTATTATTTATTGCAACATAAACGTCAACATGGATTACATTTAGCTAATATATTAAAACAAGCGATGAACAATATTCAAAATTGCCATCGCTGTAATAATTTTACTGAAGATCAATGCTGTGATATTTGTCAGAACAGCAATCGCGACCAATCATTATTATGCATTGTGGAAAATCCTATTGATTTAATCGCTATAGAACAAACTAATTTTTATAATGGTATATATTTTGTACTAATGGGTAAAATATCACCATTAGATGGTTTAGGGCCTAATGATTTGCAATTACCTAAATTAAAACAATTAATTGCACAAGAACCAATTAATGAAGTGATTATTGCCCTGAGTCCAACTATTGAAGGACAAACTACTGTACATTTTATTCGTGAATTATTAGGTGATTTTACTAATTTATTCATTAGTCAATTAGCTCACGGAATTCCATCAGGTTGTGAATTAGAATTTCTTGATAGCAATACTATAGGTTGTGCATTACGCAATCGCGCTATTATTAATAATCTTGCAACTTCATAAGTTAAGGGATCTCCAAAAAATGCTCAGCAATTTTATAAAAAAAAACATTTCTATATTTTTAATAATTAATTTAATATTTGTCATCTACCAAATATTAAGTATTTACAGTGATCTGACTAAAACAACATCTATCACACTAACAATACCTAGTACCTCTTATTTAGTGATTTTTATGGCTTTATGCATTCAAATTGTATTATATGCTATATTATCAAGCATACAATCGTTATGGTTATACAGTGTTATATATTATAAGAAAGGGATAAATTATCAACAATATATATATCATTGGCAGCTATTTATTATCATTGTATCCATAATTTTTCTCTTTACATCTAATGGTTACTTCTTTACCAATAACATTTTTAATAATCTCTTTTATACGCATAAGTATCATAAATTAATGATGACTTTATTAATACTTTCAACCGGGATCATTGTATTATTAACTATTAATACTATAAAAATATTATGGTCATATCAAATCACACTCGTCATCATAGTAATCACTACTGCGTACTATATATATATAATATTCAATAATTTACAAACACCAGCAATAATTCCTGCAGCACAACCTAATATTATTCTCATCGGTATTGATTCAGTAAACCCTGAACGTATCACTTTGCATAACACCCCGACAATATACAATTTTTTACATAGTGGCGCGTATTTTATTAATACGATTAGTCCATTAGCACGTACTTATCCCGCATGGACTACAATTTTAACCGGATTATATCCCATCAATCATTACGCGCGTGAGAATTTAATACCAATATCTTTAGTAAAATCCAACGCCAGTATTATTTGGCAAATTAAACAATTACAGTATCAAACAATGTTTGCTACCGATGAGCGTCGTTTTAGTAATATTGATAAAGATTTTGGATTCGATCGCATTATAGGTCCGCGTCTAGGAATTAATGATTTTATTTTAGGTAGCTTTTACAATTTTCCATTAAGTAATTTATTAATAAATTCTCCAATTGGAGCATGGTTATTTCCCTATCAATATATCAATCGCGCCAGTCACTATGTCTATTATCCGCAAATATTTGATAAAGAAATAACAAAAACATTACAAAAAAATCATCAACAACCATGTTTCCTTGCCGTACATTTTACCCTAGCCCATTGGCCATACACTTGGGCATCATCAAAACCGTATACAAAAGATAAAATACAATATTTTCAAGCCCTTCATCGCGTAGATAAACAAGTGGCCACATTATTAAAACAATTACAAAAATATAAATTACTAAATAATAGTTTAATAATATTGCTTAGTGATCATGGTGAAGCATTATATTTTGACACTAATTCTAGGCTAACCCAATTAAAAAATTATCAAGGCAAGTTACCCAGTACATTAGTTCATTACTTTAAAACTATGACGGCGACAACTTTATCCCAAAGCAATGGTCATGGATCAGATATCTTAAGTCCTATACAATTTTCCTGTTTACTAGGTATCAAAATATTCTTTAACAATAAACAAATTAATCAACAACAAATCATAAAAACACGCATTGCTTTAATTGACATTGCACCTACAATATATGATTTTTTGCATTTATCTGTAGCAAATAATTTTGATGGTATATCTTTATTACAAAAAATTCTCAATCCAGAATCTAAATTAATTCAACGTGCATTTATATTAGAAAGCGGTATGTTGCCCAATCTTTTAATTGCAACAAATAATAAAGTATTCCTGCATCAAT
>CAXNCW010000056.1:0-6671 GCA_964200955.1 Legionellaceae bacterium | reverse complement strand
TTAGCAATACGCAAAATTTCATTTTTCACCGACCCGAACTCAATAATACAATTTTTAGCTGAAATTTGTAATTTTTTTGATAAATTTGTTAGTTCTTGTTCTGCTTGCTCTTTAATAGAAACTTCTATTTCTGCAAATCCAGCAAAACCAGGATAAGCATAAGCGGGAATTGGTTCCACAATATGCACTAAAAATAATTCAGCTGAATTTTCATCAGCAATTTTTTGCGCTTTTGTAGCTGCATGAATACCAACTTCATCAAAATCCGTTGCGAACAAAATACGTTTATACATAATGCACTCCATTGTTATAGGGAACTCGCGCTGCTCAATATGATATTACACATAATTCTTATAAATATTCAATAAATTTTTTCTAAAATACATAATTTTCTATAAGCATCATCTGCAATCTGATCAAAAAATATTATTATAATTTTTCGTTGATGCTCGATAGTTAATGCTAATAAAAAAAATAAACCACATTCTAATAACACGTAGTGACGATCAAATTTTTGCACAGTACCATCAGCTAATACTAAATGCCAAGAAGATTTGACGGTATTATATTGATAAAACAATTCTTTATAAGGAGCATATCGCCAAGTAAATTGAAATTGCCATAATAACATAACCAAAAATAATAGTTTAAAAATCATCCATATAGAAGTAAAATACAACAACCATAGAGCTACTAGATAAATTAATATAATTAATTTCAAATAAGCTTTGGATTTAGTGAAAACTGCTTTGTAATTGAATAAGCTTAACAATATCTATCAAATCCTTTTCATAGACCAGATCACGTCCAAGCAAGATCAAATATAACTCTTGGTCAGGATATTTTAATAATTTTTCCAATGCAAGAATTTCTTGATAATTAAGATTATCAATGCAATGATGACAAAAACGCTGCAAAATCAGATCAAGTTCTAATATACCGCGGCGACAATTCCACTGTAATTTAGCTTTACGGACTACATCTATCATGACATTAATCACCAATACACAAAATATCGGATCCAGAGTTTACACTACTGCATCAGAAATAACAACAGAATTAGCAACAATTGAGACCAACAACTATTTATGTCAGCTTGACTACTTAACTGCAATAAAGATTATTGGCAATAATGCTGCTACATTTTTACAAGGTCAACTGACTTGTGATATCACAAAAGTCACCGCAGATACTCAACAATCTGGTGCATTATGCACATTAAAAGGGCGAGTGCTAGCGTTATTAAATATTATTTATCATGATAACGCATATTTTATTATTATTCCTAAGGATTTACTACAGATAGTTATCGAAGCATTAAGAATGCCTGCAGCATTCTCAAAAGTGATACTAACTCCGATGCCGACAATATTTATTTTCGGTTTTTTCGGCGAAAATAACTTCTCAAACACTTTAGTTTTTGATTACAAATCTCATATTGATAATAATAGAGCGATATTGTTAACAACTAATCCAGAAGTACTGCAACACAATCAAAGCACACAAATACAATATAAAAATTCATTATTATGGCATTATTTGAATTTACAAAATAATACGCTCAATATATATCCAGAGACCAGTGGTATGTTTTTACCACATCGTTTAAATCTGCATCTCAATAATTATATTAGTTTTAATAAAGGCTGTTATAAAGGCCAAGAAATAATCGCACGCACACAATATTTAGGCACTTTAAAACATGAATTAATTTTCAGAAAAATACAACAGCCAACTCCACCAATATTAGGATCTATACTACATGACCTGATCTCTAAACAAGAATTAGGGACAGTAATAGATTACTGTCCCTATAATCACAATCATTATTTAATAGCTTTAAGTACTTTCAGTCATTTGAATAGTCATTTGGGTTAAATCCAATAATTCACGAATTGCCACAAAAAACATAGTGTAATTAAGATTAGTACTAGCACGCAGATCAATTAAAATATGCCGCCAACGATTAATCAAAGCGACATGACTTTCCGTCCATAAACTAAACGCCGCCATCAAATTATCTTTGCCAGCATTTAATTTTATAATACCTTCAGTCAAATGTCGTTGTTGCCAATCTAAATCATCTCGCAATGCTTCACGTGATAACGATTCCCAAGTATTCTCAGTTGGATGAATAATTATTTGTGAGCGAATCCAATTAATATCTAAATAATCACCAATTTTAAAATACAATTCCGCTACATGCGTCACATTAAGATGCAATTTATGTGCAACATCAATAATATCGATTACGGAAAACAACCATCTAGTTACCGCCAATTCATGAGCTAAATCGACCCCTACTCCCATCGCTAAGTATTGATCATAACTCTGCTCATATTGAATCTTCTGTTCACTGCCAAGAATCGCCGGAATTGCATTTTTAATTGTGATAAAATTAGCACTATACATTTTTACCGCTTTACTGATATTTAAACGCATTCTTTGATTACGCAAAAACCAACGAATAATTCTACGCACTAAGCGCGTATACAACATCATGATTTGATTTTGTTGCTCAACACTAATTATACACCCAGAATGAACTAATTTTTTCCAAATAGACTTCATGTCTATAATTACAAGTGTGATCATATATGAACGTACAATAGCTGATATCGGCGCGCCAGTTTCATATTGCATACGATAAACCACCACAGAGCCCATTTGATTAATAATCAAATTACTTAATGTTGTTGCAATAATTTCACGTCGTAATGGATGCTCATGCATACGGTTAGCATAAAGTTCTTTCAGGGGCGCAGGAAAATAATCAATTAGATAACTTTGTAAAAATGGATCTTCTGGGACATTAGTTTTTAAAATTTTTTCTTTTAATAAAGTTTTACCATAACAAAGTAATACCGCAATTTCCGCACCAGTGAGACCTTTACCAATTAATTTACGTTCCATTAACATTTTATCATTTGGCAAAAATTCAAGACCTCTATCAATTTTACCCGTTTGTTCCAAATCATTAATATAACGACTATATAAATCTAAGGAACGATTGGATTGTGATACCAAATAGATAATACTAATTGTTTGAATAAAATTATCATTCAAAACCAAATCAGCGACTTCATTAGTCATGGATGCCAGTAATTCGTTTCTTTGTTTAAAAGTTAAATCACCAGTGGCCATAATTAAATTCAGTAATATCTTAATATTAACTTCTTTATCCGAACAATTTACACCAGCTGAATTATCAATAAAATCAGTAAATATCAAACCGCCATTTAACTCATATTCTACCCTTGCAAGCTGAGTAAATCCTAAATTCCCACCTTCAGCAACTACACGACAACCAAGATCATTGGCATTAATACGAATTGAATCATTAGTTCTATCACCAACATCGCTATTAGTTTCTGTTTGCGCTTTCACAAACGTGCCAATTCCACCACTCCATAATAAATCGACATGAGATCTTAAAATACAACGAATCAATTCATTCGGCTCAATCTGTGCTTGCTTAATATCAAAAATAGTTTTCATTTCTTTACTAACAAGAATAGATTTAGCATTCCGATAAAAAATTCCACCACCTTTGGAAATTAATTTTTTATCATAATCATGCCAACGTGAACGCGGTAAGTTAAACATACGCTCGCGTTCTTTATAACTAAGCTCTGGATCGGGATCTGGATCAATAAATATCGCTAAATTATCAAAAGCTGCTATTAATTTAATATGTCGAGACAAGAGCATACCATTACCAAACACATCTCCAGACATATCACCAATACCAATTACTGTAAAATCAGTAGTTTCAATATTAATATTTAATGCATGAAAATGACATTTAACTGACTCCCACACACCACGAGAAGTAATCCGAATTTGTTTATGGTTATATCCTAAAGAGCCACCAGACGCAAAAGCATCACCTAACCAGAAGCCATACTCTAAAGCAATTTCATTAGCTAAATCAGAAAAATTTGCTGTACCCTTATCAGCTGCTACTACCAAATACGGATCATCATCGTCATAACAAATCACATTCTGCGGCTTAACAATTGCAGCTAAATGATAATTATCAGTAATATCAAGCAACCCGCGAATAAACATTTTATAACAAACAATAGCTTCATTTAAAATGTCTTCTGATTGTCCGTTAATTGGCAATCTTTTCGGTACAAAACCACCTTTAGCACCACTTGGCACAATCACAGAATTTTTTACTTGTTGTGCTTTCATCAACCCTAAAATTTCGGTTCTAAAATCTTCACGACGATCTGACCAACGTAACCCACCACGAGCAACTTTATCACAACGTAAATGGACACCTTCAAAACGCGGAGAATAAATAAAAATCTCAAACTTTGGATATGGTTTTGGCATACCTGGGACTGCAGCGCTATGAATTTTAAAAGATAAATAAGATTTCATCGCATCATTTTTATCATTTTGATAATAATTAGTGCGCAATGTCGCCATGATTACTTGTATATACTGTCTAATAATCTTATCTTCATCTAAATTCGTAACGTCTTCCAATAATGCATAAACATCGTTAAGGATTTGTTTAGACTCTGACTCACGATTTGGGTTATCTATAATAGAAAATCTTTTATGGAACAATTCAACAATTTTTCTTGCAGCCGAAGGATTATTATTTAAAGCCGATTCAATATATTCTTGACTAAAAGTAAAACGAATTTGTTTAAAATATTTAGCATACGCACGTAAAATTGAAACTTCACGCCAATTTAATCCAGCAGCTAATACTAATTGATTAAATTTATCATTCTCTGCTTCATTAAACCAAACTTTGGAAAAAGCATTTTGAAATAATTCCTTAATCATATCAATATCAAAAGTATCACGACGAATATATTGTAAAGAAAAATCACTAATCCAAATTGTTTCACCATTTTCCAAATGCAACATATACGGACGTTCACTGATAGCACGCATACCTAAACATTCCATAATTGGTAACACATCAGATAGTGGAATACTATGATGTTTGCGATAAACTTTAAGACGAAAGTTTTCTATCGGCTCATCCATTAAATGATAAAAATTCATCACTAATGAAGTATCAGTATTCAATTCTTCAACATGTTTAATATCATTGACTGCCGTACGTGGTAAAAAATTATCACAGTACACAGCAGGGAAACCATTTTTATAATAAGAAAATAAATTATTAGCCTTTTCTTCACCATAAGTTTCAAATAAAAAATGCTTCAACTCATCAATCCAAGAACGCCCTACAGTAATTAAACTTTGTTCAATTGACGCATAATCCTGTGATAATGGTTGATCTGGATTCGTACGAATCATAAAATGAATCCGCGCTAATACCGATGACTCAGGAAACCAGGTAGAAAAATTAATATCTATGGCATTAAATGCTTCAGATAAAATATTTTGAATGGCCCGACTTAATGATACATTGAACTGATCTTTCGGGACATAGACAAAACAAGATACAAAACGTTGATACCTATCAGGACGCACAAATAAACGAATACGCGGCCGGTCTTGCATATAATAAATACCCATAGAAATTTCTAATAATTCTTCTTCCGTAGCTTGAATCAGATCATCACGCGGTAAAGTTTCTAAAATATTTAATAATACTTTACCGGCATGGCTATATGGATTTAAATTAGAATTCTTCATAACTAATTCAACTTTATGCCTTAAAAAAGGAATATAGCGAGGACTAGTGTTGTAAGCTGATGAGGTACATAAACCAATAATACGTCGTTCTCCGATCATTTGTCCGTTTTTATTGTATAATTTGATACCAATATAATCCATATAAGTTTGACGATGAATCGTCGATTCAATATTGGTTTTTGACATTACTAATAAATTAGAAGAAAAAATTAAATCTTGATCTCTAGGAAATAACGTTGCAACATTACGCGGAGTAGAGTTAGTGTTGCCAACACGCATCAATCCCAGTCCTGTTGCTAAACATGGTCGCATTACCGTTTTCTTACCAACATTAACCAATGCATAATCCATAGTACCTAAAAAAGTAAAATGGTGATCTTCTAACCAAGAAAGCAATAATTTGGTTTCTTCTAATATTTTTAAATCAACAACAGATGCGGCACTATCAATCTCATCTACAGTTTTAAGTACAACTTGTCTCATAGATCGCCAATCATTACATACATTTCGCACATCATTTAATGTATTAGCAATATTAACATGCAATGCACGAAGAATTTCCTCATCAGTTTGCCTATCAATTTCCATCAAAATTGGTGCTTCTATTAAATCATTATCACCAATAGTTCCTCGTGGCAATAATTCAATTATATTATCATTTATATCACGTTTAACAGAAATTCCGCCGGTATGAATAACTAAATAACACATCAATCCCATACGATTAACGACAATACGCAACGAGTCCACAATAAATGGCATGTCTCGTGTTACAATTTCAATCACAGAATGCGTAGTTTGCCAACCATGACGTTCAAATTCTGGATTATAAATATGAATCTTCATTGCATCTTTACCACGATGTTGCAATAAAGACCAAAAATTCACTGCTGATCCATATAAATCTTCTATATCCCAATCAGCTAATTCTTCATAAGCAACAGTTCCATAAAACTGTTGCACAAATTTTATACATAATAACGCTTGCTCTTCAGGCATCCTCTCCATAATTTTATCAATAACTGCATTGATAATTA
>CAXNCW010000055.1:0-6727 GCA_964200955.1 Legionellaceae bacterium | reverse complement strand
ATTTTTATTGCCTGGCAGGGCACTTAATCTTAATGACACTTCTTTCTGTAACATAAAATGTAAATCTTTTAGATTATTTTTATATAATAATATATGAAATAGTAATGGCGTAGAGATATTATATGGTAGATTGCCAACTATCCGTAACTCATTTCCCCATTGACTAAAATCTATAGCTAATGCGTCAGCAATAATTAGTTGTAACGCGGGATTATTATGAGTATTGTGCAATAAAGGTAAACGTAAATCTTGATCTATTTCTATTGCAGTTAAATTCGCTAATATTTCTAATAATGGTAATGTTAATGCGCCGAGCCCGGGACCAATTTCAATCACATTATCATTTGATTTTAAATTTAAATTTTGTATTATGTTATGAATCATTAATTGATCTTGTAAAAAATTTTGTCCAAAACATTTACGTGGATGATGAGATTTCATCTTCGCACTATATTACAGAACTATAAATATAACAAGCAGCGAATGCTTTGCTTAGGAACTGTAAGGAAATAACTTGAATATTTTTATGAGTCTTTTGTTTGAACGCAGTGAGTTTGACGCATGGAAATATTCAAGTTATTTCCTTACAGTTCCTTAAAGATCGGTCACGGAGCATGAAGAAATCATGAATAATCTACTTAGTGAGCAATATAATGGAATTTTTACCATTACTTTTAATCGTATTGCGAAACATAATGCATTTGATGAGATTTTTTTAAAGCAATTACAACAATTATTAGATGAGGCGCAAATAGAAATAACTATTAGAGTAATTATTATTAAGGCCAATGGCAAAGCGTTTTCAGCTGGCGCTGATATAGCCTGGATGCGGCGTACAGCTAATTATAATCTTAATGAAAATATTGATGATGCTTTAATTTTAGCTAAAGTCATATATACTATTCATCATAGTAATAAGCCGATAATTGCTATAGTCAATGGGATTGCTTATGGTGGTGGTGCTGGGTTAGTGGCTGCATGTGATATTGCAATTGCTACCCCACAAGCAAAATTTTGTTTTTCTGAAGTGCGATTGGGTTTAGTACCGGCAATCATTAGTCCCTATGTAATCAAAGCCATTGGTGCTCGTCATGCGCAATGTTTATTTATTTCTGCAGAAATATTTGATGCGTGTAGAGCGTATGAATTAGGTTTAGTGCATTATTGTATACCACAAGATGAGTTAGAGGTTTTTATAAAGAATTATGTTGAAAAATTATTATTAGGTGCACCACAGGCAGTGTCTGCATGTAAACAATTAATTAATATAGTTAATAATCAACCGATTACAGATTCTTTGATCCAAAAAACAGCTGAAATTATTGCGAAAAAACGTTCATCAAAAGAAGGGAAGCAAGGATTAGAGGCATTTTTAAATAGAATTTAGGAACTTATTTCGGGTACATTCCTTAACTGGAATTAAGGATTTGCATGTTTACAACAATTCTTATCGCTAATCGCGGAGAAATTGCTTGTCGTATTATAGCAACAGCGAAACAAATGGGGATTACAACTATTGCGATATATTCGCATATTGATCACAATAGTTTGCATGTAAAAATGGCGGACATAGCTTATTGCATAGGTAATAATATTGTTACAGCAAGTTACTTAAACATAGAAGCTATCATTAATACAGCAGTATTGTCTAAAGCTGAAGCCATTCATCCTGGTTATGGATTTTTATCAGAAAATCCAGAATTTGCTCAAGCTTGCAATAATGCTGGCATCGTTTTTATTGGACCAAGCATTGCTGCTATGGAAGCTATGGCTTCAAAACAATTAGCGAAACAATTATTGTCTACAACTAAGATACCATTAACCCCAGGATATCATGATCATGAACAAAATGATCAGCATTTGTTCATAGAGGCGCAAAAAATCGGATTTCCATTATTATTAAAGGCTGCCAGTGGTGGTGGTGGTAAAGGGATGCGTGTAGTTACTACCAAAGATGAATTTTTCACGGAGATTGATAGTGCGCGCCGAGAAGCGCAATCGTATTTTGGTAATAACATTATTATAATGGAAAAATTACTACTCAATCCACGTCATATTGAAGTGCAAATTTTAGCGGATAATTACGGTAATACTCTTCATTGTTTTGAACGTGATTGTTCATTACAGCGTCGACATCAAAAAATTATTGAAGAAGCTCCAGCAGGTAATATCGAACCGCATATTCGACAACAATTAACACAGACAGCATGTGATGTCGCAACAGCAATTAATTATACTGGTGCTGGTACAGTGGAATTTTTATTAGATCAAGATAATAATTTTTATTTTATGGAAATGAACACGCGCTTGCAAGTTGAACACCCAGTTACTGAAATGATTACTAAGTTAGATTTAGTCGAATGGCAAATAAAAATTGCTGCTAATGAACGGTTAACTATTACACAAGAAGATGTGATTCCATATGGCCATGCTATTGAATGTAGAATTTATGCTGAAGATCCAGAGCAAAATTTCTTACCATCAGTGGGTACTATTGAATATTTATCATCACCACAGGATCCTAATATTCGTATTGATACGGGAATTGAGCAAAATAGCAATATTACGATGTATTATGATCCAATGATTGCTAAATTAATAGTTTTTGGTAGTAATCGTGAGGTCGCATTGCAAACTTTAAATACTGCTTTACAAAATTATATCATAATTGGTGTGAAAACTAATATTGCGTTTTTGCAAGCTGTTTGCAAGCATCCAGAGTTTGTTAATAATCAAATTACTACTGATTTCTTAGCTAAAGAACCGATTATTTTAGAAAGACCTCCCATTCACCATGTATTATTTTTTGCTACGGCATTTGATTATTATAAATTACAAGAAGGTACAGATTGGTTATGGCAAAAAACTTTTGCATGGCAAGCTGCTGTAACTAGTTATTGGTATTGGAATTATAGAATTCATGATCAAGATTATAAAATAAAAATTCAACCGATAAATTTATCACAATTTATCATAATTATTGATAATAAAGAATATAACTTAACCATTATTAAATCTAATGAACTTATTACTATTAATTATGTGGATACGCAACAATTACGTAGTCAAGTATTTGAGTATAATAATAAAATTTATTGCCATTTCACTAGTGGCGTCATGACTGTACAGCGATGGAAGCAGCAACATAGTGTTACTACTACTAATATTAATGATGAGTTAACTGCACCAATGTCAGCAACTGTTGTTGCGATCTTACGATCTAAAGGCGATCAAGTGCAGTCGGGGGATAGCTTAATAGTACTTGAAGCCATGAAGATGGAATATACAATTTACGCGCATACACATGGTATTGTCTCTGATATATATTATAATGTTGGTGATCAGGTAATTGAAGGGGCAGAGTTATTGACTGTAATTGCATCATGAACTATCCACAAAATGTCATTATTGTTGAAGTTGGGCCACGCGATGGTTTGCAAAATGAAACACAATTTATTTCTAGTGAAAAAAAAATTGATTTTATTAACCAACTTAGTAACAGTGGTATGCAACGCATAGAAGTTACAAGCTTTGTTTCAAAACGTGCAATTCCGCAATTGGCAGATCATAACCAAGTTTATAATAATATTAATAAATCGCAAAATGTGCGTTTTTCTGCATTAATTCCCAATGAGCAAGGAATGCATCAAGCTTTGGCTGCTGGTGTCCAAGAAATCGCTATATTTACTGCTGCAAGTGAAGCTTTTAATCAACGTAATATTCATTGTTCTATTGTCGAAAGTATTACACGTTTTGAACCAGTAATTACTTTAGCTAAAGAGCATCATATTCCTATTAGGGCTTATATTTCTTGTGCCTTAGGCTGTCCATATGAAGGGCAGATTCAACCACAAAAAGTTGCAAAAGTAACTAAAAAATTAATGGAATTTAATCTCGATGAAATTTGTCTTGGTGATACTATTGGTGTTGGTACGCCTCAGCAAACTCAAGAAGTTATTAGACATGTTTTAGAATACATTACTGTAGATAAATTAGCCATGCACTTTCATGATACTTATAATCAGGCTATTGCTAATGTTTATGCTGCATTACAATGTGGGGTGTATTGTTTTGATAGCTCTGTAGCCGGACTTGGTGGTTGCCCCTATGCACGCGGAGCGAGTGGCAACGTTGCCACTGAGGATATTTTATATTTAATGCATGGTTTGGGAATTAATACTGGAATAGATATTTATAAAATAGTTCATATAGGTGATGAAATTTGTAAAATTCTTGGCAAAGTGAATCAGTCTAAAGTGGCTCGAGCTTTGTTAGCAAAATAATAAGAGATCTCGTGAAAATAACCTACCATTTTTGATTGAGATCCCTTAGGAGATAATCATGACAACTAATAGTATTTGGCAACCAGCAAATCCACATGACAGTAAAATGTGGCATTTTATGTTATTTATTAATCAAAATTATCAACAATCTTTTGATAATTATCAACAATTACATGTTTGGTCTATAGATAATCCAGAACAATTTTGGCAAGCATTATGTGATTTTTTTACAATTGATTTTATGACACCACCTAATGAAATTATTAATAAATATCAACATCCATTAGATGCGATCTGGTTTCATGGTGCAACCTTTAATTTTGCGCAAAAATTATTGCAGCGCAATGATAATTATCCCGCATTAATTAGTATTAATGAAAATGATCAACGTAAAGTCATAACTTATCAAGAATTACGGCAGTTAGTCAGTGATTGTCGTGCTGGATTACAAAAATCTGGAGTTACAGTTGGTGATCGTGTAGCAGCTGTTTTACCAAATATTGATATTGCTATCATCGCTATGCTGGCAACAGCTTCATTAGGAGCGATTTGGTCATCATGTTCTGTTGATTTTGGTGCACAAGCTATTATTGATCGCTTCACACCAATTGCGCCCAAAGTGCTTTTTATTTGTAATGGTCATCAATATTCTGGTAAAATTTATGATGCTACTGAAAAAATCCATGCAATTAATCAAGCCATTACGTCAATCCAACATCTTGTAATTTATTCATTAATTGATACATTATCATCGGATATTCCTCATAGTGTTAATTGGCAAGATTTTCTACAAAAAAAAGCTGAATTAACTTTTGCAGCTTTACCATTTGCACATCCATTGTATATCGTGTTTTCTTCAGGTACTACAGGCACTCCAAAATGTATAGTGCATGGAGCAGGTGGTACTTTATTACAGCATATTAAAGAATTAGGTTTACACTGCAATGTTACAGCTGATACTAATATGTTGTTTTATACTACTTGTGGCTGGATGATGTGGAATTGGATGGTATCAACATTAGCTTTTGGCGCTACATTAACGCTATATGATGGTTCACCGACTTATAATGAGCCGCATCATTTATTAAACATAGTTTCAAGAGAAAAAATTAGTATTTTTGGCACCAGTGCTAAATTTCTTGCAAGCCTTGAAAAACATACAATCGCATTACCACAATATAATTTTGATAATTTAAAGATAATTTTATCCACAGGATCACCTTTGTTACCACAACAATATGATTTTGTATATTATAATATTAAAACAGATGTGCAATTATCATCGATATCTGGTGGTACAGATATTCTTTCGTGTTTTGCATTAGGTAACCCCTTGTTACCAGTATACCGTGGTGAATTGCAATGTGTTGGTTTAGGTATGGCAGTTACAGTATTCAATGAACGTGGACAAGTTGTTAAACAACATTCAGGTGAGTTAGTGTGTACGCAAGCTTTCCCATCAATGCCGATTTATTTTTGGCACGATCATGATAAAAAAGAATATTTTAAAGCATATTTTAATAAATTTCCTAATGTATGGACTCATGGTGATTTTGCAGAACTGACCGAGCATTATGGAGTCATTATTACCGGACGTTCTGATACGGTATTAAATCCTGGTGGTGTACGTATTGGTACGGCAGAGATTTATCGACAAGTAGAGCAAATTCCAGAGATTTTAGAAAGTGTTGCTATCGGCCAACAATGGCAAAATGATATTCGCATTGTGTTGTTTGTAAAATTACAACCGAATGTTAGTTTAACTACAGAATTAAAAAATAAAATCCGTCATACACTACGTGTTAATGCGTCACCACGTCATGTGCCGGCAATAATTTTACAAGTTCCGGATATTCCACGTACCCTGAATGGCAAAATAGTTGAATTAGCGATACAACAAGTTATACATAATCAACCGATTACTAATCAGCAGTCCTTAGCAAATCCAGAAGCATTAGAATATTTTAAAGATCATGCTATACTGTAACCATACTTTTTAATTGAAGCATAGCTATTTTATGGAATTAGCATTACCTAATAATAATTATAAAATTGATCATGCTCATTATCGTTCAAAATTGTTTGTAGTAACTTTTACAACTAACTATTTTGTGACTGCGGCTGGACCGTTGTTTTCTTTATTAGAGCGTTTATATATTAGCTCAACATTACCATCAATCGATATTTTACGTAACAATGTAGAACATGAATTAAAAGCTTTTTCTAGCCAAATTCATAGTCAAACGCAAACTTCTATCGAATTGCATTCTATTGCTTACTATTTATTAACTGCAACTATTGATGAATTATTGGGAAAAAGTTATGTACGTATTTATAACACAGCAATAGAGTTTGCAGCCTTTACCCCGATTTCAATTTATGATAATCACGGCCCAGAAGAGCGCTTTTTTTTGATTATTGACTATATTAAATTACGACCTAAT
>CAXNCW010000054.1:0-6772 GCA_964200955.1 Legionellaceae bacterium | reverse complement strand
TGCAAATGTAATTTACTTACGCGACGAATATTAGCTATCATAATAATGCCATTTTGTATTGAAACTCCAAATAATGCAATAAAACCCACAGCAGTTGCAACATTAAATGTTTCACCGCGCAAATGCAATGCTATTAATCCGCCTAAAGTGGCCAATGGGACTATGGCTAGAATTAATAGCACTAGGCGTATTTTTTGAAATTGTAAAAATAGTAATATCGACATCAATAATAACATAAAGAGTAAAATATAAACCAAACGTTGTTCTGCGCGTTGTTGACTTTCAAACTGACCGCCCCAAACTAATTTAATTTTCTGCTTATTATAATGAATTTTTTGTTGCACTGCATGTTTAATAGCGTGAAAATATGAAGTTAAATCACGATTGTGATTATCGATTCTTAAAGTGATTTGACGTGCATTATTTTCATGAGCAATAATACTTTCACCGCTTTTAGCTGTAATGGTGGCAATTTGTGATAATAAAATTGTCGCACCATTATTGCTCTTTACAAATAAATTACCTAGAGCTTCGACAGTACTTTTATTTTTTATTGGTAATCTTATAGTGAGATTATAATAGCGGTTGCCAGAATATACTAAAGTAACTGGAGCGCCGCCAGCGCCAGTTGCAATTAAATTCGTAACGTCATAAGTATTAATACCAAATCGTGCAGCCTTCTTTCGATTAACTTTAATGACAATTTGTGGAATTGTTGGTCCTTGTGCTAAAGATATTGATGCTGTACCAGGAATATTTTTGATGATCTGCATGACTTCAATGCCAAGATTACGGCATGTTTTTAAATTATTACCATAAATTTGCAAAGTCAATGGACTATGTGTTCCAGAAACGACTTCATTGACGTTATCAATAATGGGTTGACTAATACCGATGGTGAAGCCTGGCATTTCGGCAAAGCGCGCTTGTAGCTTTGCAATAAATTGCGCTTTATTTTCTCCATGTGGCCAAAGGTTATAATTTTTTAAACCAACGGGCGCTTCAATATGCGAAGGTGTCCAAGGATCTGTGCCGGAGTCACTGCGGCCTAATTGTGTGACAATATATGACACTTCTGGATAAGATAATATAATTTGTCTTAATTTAGTTGCCATGCTATTGGCTTTTTCTAAAGATAAACCATTAGGCATATCTATTTGTAACCATAGAGCACCTTCATCTAATGTTGGTAAAAATTCACGTCCGGCAGTTATTCCTAAAATTATCACTAAAACTAAGATAATGATCCCAATAATATATGCCAATTGGCTATTATTTAATAATTTTTGCAATAAAAATTTATAATTATTAGTGATGTTGGTTAAAACCACATTGTGGAATATTTTTCTGGGTTTGCGTAATGCTATGTATGATAGTCCTGGAATTAATACTAAAGAACAAACTAGGGCACCAAGTAATGCAAAAGAGACTGTATATGCCATTGGTGAAAATAATTTACCTTCAGCGCGTTCGAAAGAAAATAATGGTAAATATGCTGAAATAATAATTAATGTCGAGAAAAAAATTGGGCGCGCCACGTAAGTTGTTGCAGTTAAGGTGTCTTCTGCTGTCAATTCGCTATCAGGTAATTCTTCACGGCGGCGTAGAATTGCTTCCATAATGACAATGGCGCCATCAACAATAACGCCAAAATCTATAGCGCCTAATGAAAATAAATTAGCCGGCATATGCGTAAGAGCCATAATAATGAAAATTGTTATTAATGATACAGGAATAGCTATGGCAACAACGAGGGCGCTACGTGGATTACCTAAAAATACAATTAATACAAAACCCACCAGAATGATGCCCTCACAAACAATATGTGTGACTTTATCGATAGTATGTTGCACCAAATCATCGCGATCGATATACGGTGTAATTTTTACACCAAGTGGTGCTAATTTTTTTTGTAATAAAATAATTTGTTGATGAACACTCTTGAGTACTGTTGATGGATTTTGATATTTTAGCATTTGGACAATACCTTGTATTGTATCTGGATTGGTGTCTTTACCGAGAATACCTTCACGTTCTTTATAGCCAAATTGTAATATACCCAAATCTTTTACTAGAGTGGGAATACTTTGACTTGCACCAACGACAACTTGTCCTAAATCCTGCAGAGAGTGAATTTGTCCCATACTGCGAATGATATAATTTTGTTCACCCCAGGATATGCGACCACCACCACCATTTGTAGTATTGTTTTGTATAGCATTAATCACATCATTAAAGGCTAGGTTATAGTGGTATAATTGTTGTGGATTAATACGTAATTGTAATTCTTTGGTTAACCCACCAAAGTTACTAACGTCGGCAATGCCACTAACTTTACGGAGTGTTGGAATCACTATCCAGCGTTGAATTTCTGATAAATCCATTAAATTTTTATGCGTGGATTCTAAAGTATAACGATAAATTTCACCAGCTGAACCAGTAAGGACATCAAGTGTAGGATTAATACCATCTGGTAATATAGCATTTTGTATATGTTCGCGTACACGTGCACGAATGAAATAATCTTCAGTATCACTAGTAAAAACCATTGTAATCAACGATAAAGCGAAGGTACTGCTGGATCTTATGGTGACTAAATGTGGAGTGTTGTTTAATGCCAACTCTAATGGTGTAGTAATTTGTTTTTCTATTTCCTCTGCTGCAAGTCCTGGTACTTGTGTAATGACATGTACTACTACATCACTAAGTTCAGGATAAGCTTCAACAGTCAGGTTTAAACACGCTATATAGCCACCAATGCCTAATAAAATAAATAATAACCAAATCATATACCGATGAATAAAACAATATTTTATAAGCTTATTGATCATTGATTAAGATTCCACCGCTCGTGATAATGCGCATATTCGGCTGCAATCCTGAAATTACTCTGACAAGATTGCCATCTTCAGTGCTTAATATGATAGTTTTACGAATAAAAGTCCATGGAGCCGTTTCGACAAATACAGTCATATTATTATTGTGCATTAATACTGCCGCTTTATGAATCATAATTAATTTGGGTTGTGGTAAAGAAATTTTTACTGTTGCAAACATATTTGGTTTTAATGCCTCATCTGTATTAGCGAATAGTACGCGGGTTTTATTACAATGAGTATCAGCATCAATCAGGGCATTAACAAAATCAATTGTTCCAGAAAATTGCAGATTTGGATATGCATCTAAGGTAGCATTAACATGTTGGCCTTTGGCAATTAGTGCCACATAATTTTCAGGAATATTTACTGTAAGCCAAATATTATGAAGATTGGTGATAGTCATTAATGGGCTTAGGCTATCATTGATAAATGCATCGGCACCAACATTAATTGCAGTAATTGTGCCTTCAATGGGTGCTTTGATGTTTAATTGTTGATCATTGTTCTGATTCAGAATAATTATTTTTTTTTGTGCACGTTGGTATTCAATTAGCGCTTGATTATAATTATTCGATGCTTGTTCGATATCTTTAAGTGCATTACCACCAATTTTGTTTACTGATTGTGTACGTTTGAAGATCTTTTCTGCTAAAATCAACGTGGTTTGTGCTTTGCTGGCATCAGCAAGATATTGGGTTAAATCAGGGGAGCTAATGGTCGCCAAGACTTGGCCGGATTTAATTTTATCGCCTATATTCACATTGAGGGCGGTTAATCTTCCCGTTACTGGAGGTATAATATTTACAGTATATTTAGGATTTGCTTCTACAACTGCTGGTAATGTAATAATATGTGGAGGATTTTTAGTAGTAACTGTGGTAATAATTAATTCATGACGCAATGGTGAATGTGGTGGTATAGTGATTAATTCTCCTTTATGTATTAAAATTGCTGATACATCATGTTTTTTTGTAAGATGTGTAATAATTATTAAACAAATTATAATTATTACGCTAATGAGCGTAATTATGATTTTTTTCATCACAATCCATGATTTATTTATGAATAATTAATAATATACTAGAAATTTTAGATAAAATAACTTGATATGAGTGATAAATAATGAATACCGTTAAGACGCTAGCAAAATTTAATATGATTCATCAGCAACTGCGGCCTAGTAATGTTGTCAATAATAATATTTTAGAATTATTTAATAATATTAATCGTCATGAATTTGTACCACAATCTTATTGTGAGTTTGCTTATTCTGATATGTCAATTCCATTAGCGCATGAACAACAAATGTTAACGCCGATTGAAGAGGGAATGTTGTTGCAAGCATTGCAATTGCGTGGCAATGAATCAATTTTAGAAATTGGTACTGGTAGTGGTTATTTGACAGTTTTATTAAGTAAATTAGCTAAAAAAGTTGTGAGTGTGGATTATTTTGTTGATTTCACTATGAATGTGCAAAATCAATTGTCGGTTTTTGACTGCAATAACGTGACATTACTTACTGGTGATGCTAGTTATGGCTGGTTTGAATTAGCACCATATGACATTATAGTAATAACTGGCGGTTTACCAGAAATTAATGAAGCATTGCGATTACAACTATTTCCAGGTGGTAAAATATTTGCTATCATAGGTGTGGGAGCTATCCAATATGGTACGTTGTTAGAATTAGATCATAATAATCACTGGGTTAAGACTCAATTATTTGCAACCAACACGCCGTTGTTGTTCAATAAATTCAAGGTAGCAGAATTCGTTTTTTAGATAGGGAACGGATGCGAATTATTTTACATTCGTTCCTAGATTACTAGAGTACATTTTGAGAATTATACGTAAAATCTTATTGGGTGTAATTGTAGGTCTTGGTTTATCTACAATTGCTTGTTGCGCCGATTTAATTGATGTTTATCAACAAGCCTTGGAAAATGATCCAACATTTAAGCAAGCATATAGTATTTATTTATCTAGCTCAGAATCAATTCCACAAGCAAAATCAGCCTTATACCCACAATTGATTTTAAATACACAGGGTAATCGCACTTCGTTTTCTGCTGTTGGTGATTTTAGCGCGAATGGATCTGCATTACCGCCTGGAGCGCCGGCATCGGTGATTGCGCAAACTTATAATTCTTTATTGTTGCAAGTTAAAGCAACCCAGGCTATATTTAATTATCAAGCTTGGGCTTTAGTAAAAGAAGCTAAAGCCACGGTAAAAGCATCGCAAGCGACTTTTAATGATGCTGCACAAAATTTGATTTTACGTACTGCAAAAGCGTATTTTGATGTGTTGTTGGCAGCAGATACTTTAACTTTTGCTGAAGCGAAAAAACTAGCTAATAAAAGACAACTGGAACAAGCTGAACAACGTTTTCGTGTGGGGTTAGATCCGATTACTTCAGTTTATGAAGCACGAGCATCTTACGATCAATCTGTTGCTGAAGTCATTACTACCAATAATGCTAAAATTAATAAAAGTGAAGATTTGCGTAAATTAACTAATCATGAATATGATTATTTAGCGCCATTGCGTGAGAGTAAAATTCCATTAATCAAACCGGAGCCGGATAATGTTGATGAATGGATTCATACTAGTTTAAAGCAGAATTATTCTTTTTATGCCGAAAAATATACATTAGATGCAGCCAGAGAAAATATTAAAGTCCAAGCATCTGGTAGTTGGCCGACGCTGTCTCTGGTGGGGAATTCAACGCGTACTAATAATGATGTGGAGAATACTGCAAGTTCATTTTTTATTCCAACAGAACAAACAGTGAATAATGTTGCTTTAGTCATTAGTTATCCATTGTTTCAAGGTGGATTAGTGCAATCAAAAACTCGACAAGCACAATTTGATTATGCCGCTGCCAGTGAAAAACTAGAGCGTATTTATCGTGATGTCGGCGTGAATAGTCGTATTGCCTTTAATAGTATTATGGATGGTATTAGTAAAGTTAAGGCTGACAGACAAACTGTTAATTCGCAACAATTAGCTCTGGAGAGTACTGAAGCGCAATTTCAAGTGGGCACGCGGACTATGGTTGATGTCTTAAACGCGCAGAGACGTTTATTTGAAGTGCAACGCGAACTCGCTAGTGATCAATATAATTTAATTAATGCAATTTTAGAGCTAAAATATTTAGCTGGTACATTAAGTGTGCAAGATTTGGAAGAAGTGAATGCTTGGTTGCGGACGACGCGTTATCAGGGTTTTGCTAAATTGAAAAGGTAATTATACATCCATCCATATGGAACGGATGCGAAATAACTTTTACAAGTAAGTGAGCTAAACTCGCTATGCTCAAACAGCATCTCCCTTACTTGTAAAAGTTATTTCGCATCCGTTTCTATGTAACAAAATACTTGCTTTTTTAGCAAAAATAGATGAGAATGATTATCAATAACATATGAGATAATAAATTCATGCATATTCAAGAGTTATCTCCCGGCGATCGAGTATCTTTGGTTAGCTTCGGTGCTACTGATATAATTTATCGTCGTCGTTTATTGGTTATGGGAATTACTTATAACACTCCAATAACTTTATTGCGCATAGCGCCGCTTGGTTGTCCCTTACAAATTTCTGTACGTGGTACGATTCTCATCATTAGAAAACATGAAGCACGTCATTTAGTCTGGGAGCATGTTCATGTTTAAAATTTTATTATTAGGTAATCCTAATTGTGGCAAAACAACGTTATTTAATGCTTTAACTGGAGAAAATCAGCGTATTGGTAACTGGCCTGGAGTAACTGTTGAAAAAAAATCAGGTTATATGGATATTGCTCAGGATCAATATGAAATTATTGATTTGCCAGGAGTGTATTCTCTAACCGGCGTGCAAAATTCTACAAGTACTGATGAATTAATTACTATAA
>CAXNCW010000053.1:0-7062 GCA_964200955.1 Legionellaceae bacterium | reverse complement strand
ATTAGTTTTTATAAAAAAGCTTTTTCAGTATCAGGGGGCGCAGGCTTTTAGAAAAATTGTTAATAATTTCTATATGGCTGAATTTTTAAAAATTATTTGTGTAATAATTTTATTTGCATTAATTTTTAAATATATACCGATAAATCCTCTGATATTTTTTGTAACCTATATTATAGTAATAATGCATTATTGCTTGGCTCCATTGATTTTAAGTGGTCTAAAAAATATGTTCGGAAAATAATACAAATGTTATCAAGCACAGAATACATTAAACATCATTTAACTCATTTGTCTTTTGATTTAACTTCAATGAATCTTGGGTCACATGGGTTTTGGACCTTGAATTTAGATACGATGTTTTTTTCTATTTTCTTGGGATCATTGATTTTGTCTTTATTATATATAGGCACACGTAGTTTGACTACAGGCGTTCCTGGATGTTTACAGAATTTTGCTGAATTATTATTAGAATTTACCGATAAGCAAGTGAAAGATTGTTTTCATGGTCGCAATAAATTAATTGGACCATTAGCCTTAACTATATTTGTTTGGGTGTTTTTAATGAATTTCATGGATATATTGCCAGTAGATTTTTTGCCATTAGTTGGCAAATCACTGAATATTAATCATTTAAAAACTGTTCCGACTACTGATTTAAATTTAACATTATCGATGTCTTTAACTGTATTCTGTTTAATTATTTTTTATAGTATTAAAATCAAAGGTGTCAAACAATTCATCCGTGAATTAACGTTACAGCCATTTAATAGTAAATGGTTAATTCCATTTAATTTATTGTTAGAGCTAGTAGGTTTAATTGCGAAACCGATTTCATTAGCATTGCGATTATTTGGTAATCTTTATGCTGGGGAATTAATATTTATTTTAATTTCTTTATTGACTTTAAATGCAAGCGTATCATCAGTCGCGACAACAGCTACTCTTGGTATAGCGCAATTTGTATTGGTATTAATATGGTCAATATTTCATATTTTGGTGATTACTTTACAAGCTTTTATTTTTATGATGCTCACAATTGTTTATTTAAGTTTGGCTCATGAAGATCATTAGGTTCAAATAAATTTTATTATTAGGGGGATATATGCAATCTTTAAATTTAATCGCACAAGTGCAAGGAATGACTGTTATTGCGGTGGCGTTGTTAATTGGTCTTGGTGCTTTAGGTACTGCTATTGGCTTTGGCTTGTTAGGTGGGAAATTTTTAGAAGGTGCCGCACGTCAACCGGAAATGGTACCAATGTTACAGGTAAAAATGTTCATTGTTGCAGGCCTGCTTGATGCAGTAACTATGATTGGTGTCGGTATTGCATTATTCTTTACTTTCGCTAACCCGTTTATTAGCAATTTAAATTGATTGCTGCCTTTAGGTGAGTTGTAAAGGAGACTATAATGGAAATCAATATTACTTTAATTATACAAATGTTAGTATTTGTTGCTTTTATATGGTTTACTATGCGATTTGTATGGCCGCCATTATCAAAAGCTTTAGAAGAAAGACAAGCTAAAATTGCTGATGGTTTAGCCGCCGCCGAACGTGGTCGTAAAGAACTAGAGTTATCACAATTTCGTGTGAAAAATGAATTAAAACAAGCAAAAATTCAAGCTAATAGTATTTTAGATAAAGCTACTGAACGTGCTGCGCAATTAATTGAAGAAGCACGTGCCGAAGCGAAATTGGAAATACAAAAACAAACAAAATTAGCGCAAGAACAATTAAAGCAAGAGATTAATCATGCAAAAACTGCTTTGCATGATCAAATTGTTAATCTAGCTATTGTAGCGGCAGAGAAAATTTTAACTCGGGAAATTAATCAAAAATCTATGTATAACGAATTGCTTGATCAATTAATCGGTGAGATTTAATATGCCAGAGTTATTAAGTTTATCTAGACCTTATGCTAAAGCAATTTTTCATTATGCCTTAACTAATAATCAATTAGATAATTGGTCGTTATTATTAAATTGTTTAGATTTTGTTGTAAATAAAAATAATGTTGTAGATTTTATTGCTAATCCTGCGAGCACTATTGCGCAACATAATGAATTATTACTGGCAGCAACAAAAAAATATGCTAATAACATAGAAAAAGCTTTAACTAATTTTATAAAAATCTTGGCTGATAATAAACGTTTATTAATGCTGCCAAGTATTAATACATTGTTTGTGTCTATGCGAGCAAATTATGAGCAAACATTGCTGGTAAAAGTAGTGAGTTTTAGCTTATTTACTGATGCACAAAAACAATTATTAATTAAAAAATTAACTCAACGTTTTTTACGTAAAATAGAATTAAACATAACAATAGATCCGTCATTAATTGGTGGCGCTATTATTTATGCTGATAATTTAGTAATTGATGGCTCTGTTCTTGGTAAATTAAATAAACTTAAAATTGCATTAAAAGATAAATAATAATTAATTATCTTATTGGCACTAGATTAGTGAGGAAATTTTGATGTTAGAAAATGTTAAATTAAACCCGGCGGAAATTAGCGAAATAATTAATAAGCGCATAGAACAATTTGATATAACTTCTGAAGCACGTAATGAAGGTACCATTGTTAGTGTTAAAGATGGTGTGGTACGGTTACATGGTTTAGCAGATGTTATGCAAGGTGAAATGATAGAGTTTTCTGGTGGTATTTATGGTATCGCATTGAATTTAGAACGTGATTCAGTGGGTGCAGTGATTTTAGGTAGTTGTAATTCTTTATATGAAGGACAAATGGGAAAATGTACTGGTAGAATTTTAGACGTGCCAGTTGGTAATGAATTACTTGGACGTGTTGTTGATGCATTAGGCAATCCAATTGATGGTAAAGGCCCATTAAATAATACTCAACGTTCGCCAATAGAAAAATTAGCTCCAGGTGTAATTAATAGACAATCAGTTAGTGAGCCAGTTCAAACTGGGTTAAAAGCCATTGATTCAATGATTCCAATTGGGCGTGGACAGCGTGAATTAATTATTGGTGATAGACAAACTGGCAAAACATCTATTGCAATAGATGCAATAATTAATCAAAAAGATACTGGGATTAAATGTATTTATGTTGCTATTGGGCAAAAAGCATCATCAATAGCGGCTATAGTTCGTCGTTTAGAAGAGCATGATGCTATGAAGCACACCATTGTAGTTGCGGCTGGCGCTGCGGAATCTGCAGCGTTGCAATATATCTCCGCTTATTCTGGCTGCGCCATGGGTGAATATTTCATGGAAAATGGTGAAGATGCTTTAATAGTTTATGATGATCTTACTAAACAAGCTTGGGCTTATCGGCAAATTTCTTTATTATTACGCCGGCCGCCAGGGCGTGAAGCTTATCCTGGCGATGTGTTTTATTTACATTCACGTTTACTTGAACGTGCTGCGCGTATTAATCAACAAGAGGTGGAGAAATTAACCAACGGTGCTGTTGTTGGTAAAACTGGCTCGTTAACGGCGCTACCGATTATTGAAACTCAAGCTGGTGACGTATCAGCATTTGTGCCGACTAATGTGATTTCCATTACTGATGGGCAAATTTTTCTTGATGGTGATTTATTTAATTCAGGGGTAAGGCCGGCGATTAATACTGGATTGTCCGTGTCTCGAGTTGGTGGTGCGGCTCAAGTTAATATCATCAAAAAACTTGGTGGAGGTATTCGTTTAGCATTAGCACAATTTCGTGAATTGGAGGCGTTCTCGCAATTCGCCTCAGATTTAGATGATGTTACACGTAAACAATTAGAGCGTGGTAGTCGCATTATTGAAATTATGAAACAAAAACAATATGCACCACTATCAGTTGCATCTATGGCATTGTCATTATTTGTTGTAGATAAAGGCTATTTAGATGATTTACCTGTAACTGAAGTTACAGCATTTGAGCATGCATTACATGCATATATGTATAGTACGCATTTTAATTTGTTAAAAAATATCAATGAAACTGGTGTTTATAATGATGAAATCATTGCGCAATTAAAAATTTCAATTGATGAATTTAAAAATACTGGAAGCTGGTGATTGTATGTCTGGTGCAAAGGAAATTCGTAGTAAAATTATAAGCATCAAAAAAACACAAAAAATTACTCGCGCGATGGAAATGGTTGCTGCAAGTAAGATGCGGAAAACACAAGAACAAATGCGTAAATCCAGGCCATATGCGCATAAAATTTATGAAGTTATTAAACATGTTTCTCATGCCAGATCCGAGTATCGTCATCCATTTCTGATAGCACGCGATATTAAATGTGTAGGTATTATTGTAGTCACAACTGATCGTGGTTTATGTGGTGGTTTGAATTCAAATCTGTTGCGTGAAACGATGAAGCATATTACGGAATTAAAACACCAAGGCAAAGAAGTGGCGTTATGTGTTTTGGGTAATAAAGGACAAGTGTTTTTTCGACGTGTTGGTGGTAAAGTGTTGGCTGCAAATACAATTGAGCAGCCTAGTTTGGAGCGTATCATTGGCTCTTTAAAAGTGATGCTTGATGCTTTTTATAAGCAAGAAATCGATGCATTATCTATTATATCTAATGAATTCATTAATACTATGTCACAAAAACCGGTAATTAAACCTTTATTGCCGTTACCACGTACAGAAGATAAGCGTCAAGATCCTAATAATAAATACTGGGATTATATTTATGAACCAGATGCAAAAGAACTTTTAGATGTTTTATTAGAGCGTTATATAGAATTAATAGTTTATCAGGCTGTAGTTGAAAATGTTGCTTGTGAGCAAGCGGCTAAAATGATCGCAATGAAAAGCGCAACTGATAATGCTGAAGAATTTATAAAAGAATGTCAATTAATTTATAATAAAGCGCGACAAGCTGCGATTACTAAAGAATTGACAGAAATTGTTGGTGGTGCTGATGCACTATGAATATTTTATGAGGTATTAAATTATGACATTAGGTACAATAGTTGAAATTATTGGGGCTGTCGTTGATGTGGAGTTCCCTCAAGGTAGCATACCAAAGATTAATGATGCATTACAGTTAGTTGATGGTAATTTAGTGTTTGAAGTACAGCAACAGCTTGGGGATGGTGTGGTACGTACAATCGCAATGGGTACTACTGATGGTTTAAAACGTGGCTTACAAGTTCAAAATACCGGTAATCCGATTACTGTACCTGTGGGTAAACAAACCTTAGGGCGTATTATGGATGTGCTGGGTAAACCTGTAGATAATGCTGGCGATATTAATGCTGAAGAACATTGGAGTATTCATCGACCTGCGCCTTTATATGAAGATTTAGCTGCGAGCCAGGAATTATTAGAGACTGGTATTAAAGTGATTGATTTATTATGTCCGTTTGCTAAAGGTGGTAAAGTTGGGTTATTTGGTGGTGCTGGTGTTGGTAAAACAGTTAATATGATGGAATTAATTCGTAATATTGCTATTGAACATAGTGGTTATTCCGTATTTGCTGGAGTTGGTGAGCGTACTCGTGAAGGCAATGATTTTTATCATGAAATGAAAGAATCTAATGTATTAAATAAAGTATCTTTAGTGTACGGCCAAATGAATGAGCCTCCTGGAAATAGATTGCGTGTAGCTTTAACTGGCCTGACTATGGCAGAAAAATTTCGTGATGATGGTAACGATGTTTTATTATTTATTGATAATATTTATCGTTATACTTTAGCTGGTGTTGAAGTTTCAGCCTTATTAGGACGAATGCCGTCTGCTGTAGGTTACCAGCCGACTTTAGCTGAAGAAATGGGGATGTTACAAGAACGTATTACTTCAACAAAAACTGGCTCAATTACTTCAATACAAGCAGTATATGTGCCGGCTGATGATTTAACCGATCCATCACCAGCGACAACTTTTGCGCATCTTGATGCAACTGTCGTATTATCGCGTCAAATTGCTGAACTGGGAATTTATCCGGCGGTTGATCCATTAGACTCAACGTCTAGACAGTTAGATCCACTAATTGTTGGTTATGAACACTATGACACTGCAAGGCGTGTGCAACAAACGTTGCAACGTTATAAAGAACTCAAAGATATTATTGCCATATTAGGTATGGATGAATTATCGGCTGAGGATAAATTAATCGTTTTTCGTGCGCGTAAAATTCAACGATTTCTATCTCAGCCATTTTTCGTTGCCGAAGTATTTACGGGTGCACCAGGAAAATATGTATCATTACAAGATACTATTAAAGGGTTTGCTGCAATCTTATCAGGTGCGCATGACGCATTGCCTGAGCAAGCATTTTATATGGTAGGAAGCATTGATGAAGCCATCACTAAAGCCAAACAGTTATGAGGCAGATAATATGTCTATAACCACGCATTTAGATATTGTTAGTGCTGAAAATGAGATTTTTTCTGGTTTAGTTGAAATGGTAGTTGTGACAGGAAAAATCGGTGAACTCGGTATTACTCCTGGACATGCGCCATTATTAACCATGATTGTACCTGGTGAAATTAGTATAACTTTACCAGGGGATGTCAAAGAGATATTTTATATTTCTGGTGGTATTATGGAAGTTCAGCCATTTTATGTAACTATTTTGGCCGACGTGGTGATACGTGCAATAGAATTAGATGAAGCCAGCGCTTTAGCGGCAAAAGCTACAGCTGAGGCGGCTTTCATTAATCGCGATCAAGATTTTAATTATTCAGTAATTAAATCTGAATTAGTCGAAGCGATAGCACAAATTAAAGCTATAAATAAAATACGTCACCAATCTAAAATATAATTCAAAGATCTCGCAAAAAATAACCTACTATTTTTTCTTGAGATTATGTTTGAGCAACGCGAGTTTAGCTCAGGAAAAAATAGTAGGTTATTTTTTGCGAGATTCCTTATGAGTGCTTCAGTAACAGAAAGCAAATCATTGGCAGAATTCACTGAAAAAGCATATTTAGATTATTCAATGTATGTGATTTTAGATAGGGCTTTACCTCATATCGCTGATGGGTTAAAGCCGGTACAAAGACGTATTATTTACGCAATGTCAGAATTAGGGCTGCATGTTCATAATAAACATAAAAAATCCGCTCGTACTATTGGTGATGTCTTAGGTA
>CAXNCW010000052.1:0-7082 GCA_964200955.1 Legionellaceae bacterium | reverse complement strand
TGAAAATGGCATGTGGCTTCACGGCCACCTGCACATATAAATCACCATTATTACCACCATGTAATCCCGCTTCACCTTCACCATGCAATCGAATTCGATCCTCATTATCAACACCGGCAGGAATTTTCACAGTTAATTTCTGACTTTCACGCACACGCCCCTGACCATGACAATTGGTACACGGATCAGTAATCATTGTTCCATCACCATGACAAGTGGGACATGTTTGTTGAATCGAAAAAAATCCTTGTTGAATCCTAACTTGTCCAATACCATTACAAGTTTCACAATTCTTTGGTTTAGAACCGGCTGTAGCTCCTGATCCACTACATATATTGCATTTAACATGCTTTGGTATAGTAATTTCAATTTGTTTACCAGCAGCAGCTTCTTCTAAAGTTAATTGAATATTATATTGTAAATCTGCACCGTGCTGACCACGAGACTGCTGTCTCGCACGTCCACCACCACTATTAGAAAAAATATTTTCAAAGATATCTTCAAAAACATCACCAAATCCATTAAAGCCATGAGCACCACCTTGGTGCATCGATGGATCTACGCCAGCATGACCATAACTATCATAAGCTGACCTTTTTTTAGGATCTGACAAAATTTCATATGCTTTTTGTATTTCTTTAAACTTTTCTTCAGCACCCTTATTATCAGGATTACGATCAGGATGATGCTTCATAGCTAACTTACGATAAGCTTGTTTAATTTTATTTTGTTCATCCGTACGATTAACACCTAAAATATCGTAATAATCCTTCTCTGACATAACGACTCACATATTATTTAATAATTATTATTTCTTTTGATCATCTTTAACTTCTTCAAACTCTGCATCAACAACAGTACCATTAGCTGATTGCTCAGTAGTATCACTAGTAGGTGTATCAGTTTGAGAATTATTAGACTCTTCAGCAGCAGCTTTTTTAGCATAAATCCGTTCAGACATTTTTGCAGAAACATCAGTTAAGACTTTTAAATGATCCTCAATTTGTGCCTTATCATTACCTTTAACTGCTGTCTTTAAATCTTCAATAGATTTTTCAATATTACTTTTTTCAACCGCATCCAATTCATCAGCTAAATCTTGCAATGATTTTTCACAACTATGAATCATGCTATCGGCTTGATTACGTAAATCTACTAATTCTTTAAATTTTTTATCATCTTCAGCATGTGCTTTCGCATCATTTACCATATTTTTAATTTCTTCTTCAGATAAACCACTAGAGGCTTTAATAACAATCGATTGCGCTTTACCAGTTGCTTTATCTTTAGCAGAAACATTTAAAATACCATTGGCATCAATATCAAAAGTCACTTCAATTTGTGGTACACCACGACTAGCTGAAGGAATATTACTTAAATCAAAACGCCCCAAAGATTTATTAGCTGACGCTTGTTCACGTTCACCCTGTAATACATGAATCGTCACAGCAGTTTGATTATCGTCCGCCGTAGAAAATACTTGATTAGCTTTAGTAGGAATAGTAGTATTTTTTTCAATTAATTTGGTCATCACGCCACCTAAGGTTTCAATACCTAAGGACAATGGCGTTACATCTAATAACAAAATATCTTTCACGTCTCCAGATAATACCGCAGCTTGAATAGCTGCACCAACAGCAACTGCTTCATCAGGGTTCACATCTTTACGTGGTTCTTTACCAAAAAACTCTTGTGCTTTACGTTGTACTAATGGCATTCGTGTTTGTCCACCAACCAATACAATTTCATTAATTTGTGATAATGACAACCCAGCATCCTTCAATGCAATTTTACATGGTGCAATGGTGCGCTCGACCAAATCTTCAACTAACGATTCCAACTTAGAACGAGTTAATTTAATATGTAAATGCTTTGGTCCTGATGCATCTGCAGTTATATACGGTAAATTCACATCAGTTTGTTGATTAGATGACAATTCAATTTTGGCTTTTTCCGCAGATTCTTTCAATCTTTGTAACGCCAACGGATCTTTATGCAAATCAATACCACTATCTTTTTTAAATTCTGCAACTAAATATTCAATTAACGCCATATCAAAATCTTCACCCCCAAGAAACGTATCACCATTCGTAGCTAATACTTCAAACTGATGCTCACCATCAACTTCAGCAATTTCAATAATAGAAATATCAAAAGTTCCACCACCTAAGTCAAAAACCGCAATCACAGAATCACCGCGTTTTTTATCCATACCATATGCTAAAGCTGCAGCTGTCGGTTCATTAATAATTCGTTTCACTTCCAATCCCGCAATCCTTCCAGCATCTTTAGTAGCTTGTCGTTGTGAATCATTAAAATAAGCTGGAACTGTAATCACAGCGGCATCGACTTTCTCACCTAAATATGCTTCCGCAGTTTCTTTCATTTTGATTAAAACTTGTGCTGAAATTCCTTGTGGAGCCGTTTTTTGTCCACGAATATCAACCCATGCATCACCATTATCAGCTTTGACAATTTTATAAGGCACCATTTTAATATCTTTTTGTACTATAGCATCATCAAATTTACGCCCAATTAATCGCTTAATACCATAAAGAGTATTATGTGGGTTAGTCACAGCTTGACGCTTAGCTGATTCTCCAACGATAGGTTTACCACTCTCATCATCATCAGTATAAGCAACTATAGATGGCGTAGTCCTATTACCTTCGCTATTAGGAATAACTTTTGCAGTTCCGCCTTCCATAATAGCGACACATGAATTGGTTGTACCTAAATCTATACCTATAATCTTTCCCATTTTTGACTCCTCAAGAATATTAAATATTTACGTATAATATACCATATAGGGATAAAATTATCATTTTCAAGCAATATTTAACAATTTTTAATCCATATATTATTTTTAATTAATTTGCGCAGCTTTTGCGACTATAACTCTAGCAGGACGAATAATTCGATTGTTTAAGCAATACCCTTTCTGCAACACTGTCAGTACAGTATTAGGCACAGCATCAGCTTCTTGAATTAGCATCGCTTCATGTTTATGTGGATCAAATTTATCACCAACAGGATCAATTTGCACAACATTATGTTTAGTTAATACATCTAAAAATAATTTTAATGTTAATTCTAATCCTTGAAACATTGCTTGATGCGTTGACTCATCAACTAATTGATATGCTTGTTCTAAACTATCAATTACTGGTAATAACGATGCGATAAATTTTTCTAAACCAAAAAGCCTGGCGTTTTCGACATCTAATTGCCCACGTCGACGCACATTTTCTAATTCTGCAGCAATACGCGTAGCTTTATCCCAATTTTCACGCGCTTTTTGCTCGGAAAGAGTTAATTGCTCTTCAAGTTCAGCGTGACTTGCATAATTTAAACTTTTATTCTGCACATCTAGCCCCACAGAATCTGCATCACCCTGCTCTGCATTTTGCAATTCAACTTGATCTAATTCCATATTTAAATTCTCATTTTCACTTTTTTCTTTAATCTTTTGCCATTTTTTGCTTTCTTTCATATAATATACTCCAAGATTTTTATAGATATTTGTTGACAACATTCTATATCAAGATGAAATAATGTGCCAGTTTTCCTAAAAAAAGAGTTTAATTATGTTCAATAACACTGCAATTTTAGCTTTAGCTGACGGTCGTATTTTTAAGGGAATATCTATTGGCGCCACAGGTGATTGCGTTGGTGAGTTAGTAATTAATACCGCAATGACTGGATACCAAGAAATTTTAACTGATCCGTCATACACCAAACAAATTATTATGTTAACTACAGCTCATGTTGGCAACACCGGCTGCAATGATGAAGATATGGAATCATCAAAAGTTTGTGCTGCTGGTTTAGTAATACGTAATTGCAGTAATTATGCCAGTAATTATCGTAGCAATTCGACATTTATCTCTTGGTTAAAAAACCATAATATTATCGCAATCGCTAGCATTGATACACGCCATTTAACTTTATGTTTACGCGATATTGGCTCGATTAACGCTTGTATTAGCACCAATGTCACACAACATGATTTAGCAATAGCAAAAGCACAACAATTTCCTGGAATACAGAATGCTGATTTAGCCAGCAAGGTATCCCGTAACAATATAGAATCTTGGCAAACAGGCAATAATCAATGGCATCATTATGCACCAGCAAAAACAAATTATCATGTTGTAGTTTACGATTTCGGGGTTAAGAATAATATTCTACGCATTCTATACGATAAAGGCTGTACAGTAACTATTGTCCCAGCAACGACTACAATCGAAACAGTAATGCAATATAAACCTGATGGCATTCTGTTATCTAATGGTCCTGGTGACCCACAAGCATGTACATATGCAATCGAGATAACCAAAAAATATCTACAAATGAATATGCCAATTTTAGGCATTTGCCTGGGATTACAAATTTTAGCATTAGCATGCGAAGCTAAAGCAATTAAAATGAAATTTGGTCATCATGGAGCGAATCATCCTGTGATTGCCGTGCATCAAAAACCAATGGTTGCAGTTCATAAAAAATCTGCTAGAATTTCTAAAGTTTTTATTACAAGTCAAAATCATGGATTTGCAATTGACGAAGATAGCTTACCTTCTTGTTTAAGAATTACCTATCGTTCATTATTTGACAATAGTTTGCAAGGAATTGAACACATCAAGAAACCAGCATTAGGATTTCAAGGACATCCTGAAGCTAGTCCAGGCCCTCATGATATTGAAATAATTTTTGATAAATTTATAGCATTGATGCATAAAAAAGATAAGGAATAATTATGAATTACTCCAACGTATTTACCTCAGAGTCAGTTTCTGAAGGACATCCAGATAAAATTGCCGATCAAATTTCTGATGCAATTCTTGACGCTATCATTGCTCAAGATAAATATGCCAGAGTTGCTTGTGAAACTTTCGTTAAAACCGGAATGGTACTTATTGGTGGTGAAATTACAACTTCAAGCTGGGTTGATGTTGACGAAATTGCACGTGGAGTTATTCGTGAAATTGGTTACAATAGCTCAGAAATGGGTTTTGATTGGGCATCATGTGCTATTTTAACGGCGATTGGTAAACAATCATCAGATATTGCGCTTGGGGTTAATAAAACACATGAATTAGGTGCCGGTGATCAAGGATTAATGTTTGGTTATGCAAGCTGTGAAACTGATGTATTTATGCCAGCGCCTATTACTTATGCTCATTTATTAATGGCAAAACAAGCGGAATTACGTAAAAACAAACATTTACCATGGTTACGCCCAGACGCAAAGTGCCAATTGACCATGCGTTATGATAACGGTGATCCAATTGGCATCGATACCGTAGTCTTTTCAACGCAGCATGCCCCTGATATTAGTTATCCAGATTTAATCGAAGCAGTGCGTGAAGAAATAATTAAAGTAGTATTACCTCACTATTGGTTAAACGATAATACGCGTTATTTTATTAACCCTACTGGGCGTTTTGTAATTGGTGGCCCGTTAGGCGATTGCGGACTCACTGGACGGAAAATTATTGTTGATACCTATGGCGGCATGGCACGTCATGGTGGCGGTTGTTTTTCTGGAAAAGATCCATCTAAGGTTGATAGATCAGCGGCATATGCTGCGCGTTATGTGGCTAAAAATATTGTCGCTGCAGGGCTGGCAAAAAAATGTGAAATTCAAGTCTCTTATGCTATTGGTATTGCACAACCAACATCTATTAGCGTTGAAACTTTTGGCACAGGTTTAATCTCTGAGCATGAAATTATTGACTTAATTCATGCAAATTTTGATTTAACACCTCAAGGAATTATAGAATACCATGATTTACTCAGGCCCATCTATCAACGTACCGCAGCTTACGGTCATTATGGTCGCGAAGAATTCCCATGGGAAAGATTAGATAAAGTCAACGTATTATCACGGTAAGGATCATCATATGTCTTCTGTACAAGATTTTAAAGTAGCGGATTTATCACTTGCAAATTGGGGTCGTAAAGAAATTGCAATTGCTGAAGTAGAAATGCCAGGATTAATGGCTTTGCGTGAAGAATTCACACACAATAAACCATTACGTGGCGCAAAAATTGCTGGATGTCTACATATGACCATTCAAACTGCTGTATTAATTGAAACTTTAATTCATTTGGGAGCCGAAGTACGTTGGTCTTCATGTAATATTTTTTCTACTCAAAATCATGCTGCAGCTGCCATTGCACAACAAGGTATTCCAGTATTTGCATGGAAAGGTCAAACCGAAGAAGAATATTGGTGGTGTGTTGAACAAACATTATTTGGTGCTAATGGTTGGCAACCAAACTTATTACTAGATGATGGCGGTGATTTGACAACATTAGTGCATACAAAATATTCTGAGCTATTATCAAATATTTATGGTGTTTCTGAAGAAACTACTACTGGTGTTGCCCGTCTTTATGAAATGTTTAATAATAATGAATTAAAAATACCAGCGATTAATGTCAATGATGCAGTAACTAAATCTAAATTTGATAATCTCTACGGTTGTCGAGAATCACTACTTGATGGTATTAAACGCGCAACTGATGTCATGATTGCTGGTAAAGTTGCAATTATTTTAGGATATGGTGATGTCGGCAAAGGTTGTGCTCAAGCATTACGTGGGCAAGGCGCTACAGTATTCATTAGCGAAATCGATCCAATTTGTGCTCTACAAGCGGCTATGGAAGGGTATCGCGTAGTGTTACTAGATGATGTAGTTGCGGACGTTGACATCATAGTCACTGCCACAGGCAATCATCATGTGGTTACCCATAAACATATGCTAGACATGCGTAATCAGGCAATATTATGTAATATTGGTCATTTTGATTCAGAAATTGATATTCAGAGTTTACGTCAATATCAATGGGATAATGTTAAACCACAAGTTGATCAAGTATTATTCCCTGATGGTAAAAAATTAATTATATTAGCTGAAGGACGTTTAGTGAATCTTGGCTGTGCCATGGGTCATCCAAGTTTTGTAATGTCCACGTCATTTACTAATCAGGTTTTAGCACAAATAGAACTATATCAACATCAATCTAAATACAACAAACAAGTTTATATTTTACCTAAAGAATTAGATGAAAAAGTA
>CAXNCW010000051.1:0-7118 GCA_964200955.1 Legionellaceae bacterium | reverse complement strand
AACACAGCAGATAAATTCGATGCTTCATAAAATTTAATTAGATACTGTGGGGTATTATCACATAATATATGACCATTGTTTAAAATAGCAACTCTCGAACATAATTTTTCTGCTTCTTCTAAATAATGTGTAGTATAGATTATAGTAGTACCTTGACGATTTAACTGTTTTAAAATATTAAAAATTAATTCTCGTGATTGCGGATCAACATGCGCAGCTGGTTCATCTAAAAATAAAATTTTTGGGTGATTTAATAAACTAATAATTAAATTTGCACGCCTTTGCATACCACCCGAAAAAGTTTCTATAGATTGATGAACAAAATTTGATAAACCAGCGATTTCTAAACTTTCTTGCATTCGTTCTTCTAATACTGCATGCTCTAACCCATACATTTTTGCAAAAAATTTTATATTTTCTAATAAAGTTAGCGTTGGATACAAAGCAATATCTTGTGGTACTAGATTAATCAATGATTTCACTAAAGCAATTTTTTGTGGTATTGGTTGCTTGGCGACTATAACCATACCTGATGTTGGTTTAATCAATCCACATAATATGGAAATCAATGTGGTTTTACCGCTACCATTAGGACCTAATAATCCAAAAAATTCACCGGAATTAATTAAGAGATTAACATTATTTAAGGCTAAATACTTTGTATACGAATAGCGCTTAATTAAATTGGTGACTTGAATTACGCATTCTGAATGCATTGTTATACATATCCATTATTTACAAAATTTAATTAATCGATTCATAGCATCATGCAATTTTTCCATACTAATTGCAAATGATAATCGAATACAACCAGCATTACCAAATGCGGTTCCTGGAACCAAAGCTACTCCACTTGTATCTAATAATTGACGCGCAAATTCCGTATCATTAGCATAACTTAATCTTTGAATGACTTTATCTAAATTAGGAAACAAATAAAACGTACCATCAGCTGGTATAATATCTAAATCTGTAATAACACGCAAACGTTCTATAACATAATCATGCCGTTTTTTAAATTCACGCACCATAACATGCATGGTTTCATCACTACCAGTTAATGCAGCAACTGCCGCTTTTTGTGCAATTGAACAAGGATTAGATGTAGACTGTGATTGAATGGTCTTCATTGCTGCAATGATATTCACCGGACCTGAGGCATAACCAATGCGCCAACCAGTCATGGCGTAAGCTTTAGAGACACCATTTAAGATAATTGTTCTCTCATACAAATCTGGACACACATTCACAATATTAACAAATTTTTGTGTCCAAATAATATATTCATACATATCATCAGTAGCAATTAAGATTTGTGGATATTTGCGTAACACCGCTCCTAGTTCTTCTAATTCTTGCTTACTATAAGCAACTCCCGAGGGGTTGGATGGACTATTTAAAAAAATTAATTTTGTACGTACAGTAATGGCTTGTTCTAATTGCGCGGCAGTAATTTTATAATTATTTTCATGCGTAGCCGGAATAATTACTGGAATACCGCCAGCCAACAGGACCATATCGGGATATGATACCCAATAAGGAGCTGGAATTAATACTTCATCATTAGTATTTAACATAGCTTGACATAAATTATAAATACTTTGTTTGCCACCAGTTGAAATAATAATTTGTTTTAGTTCATAATTAATATTATTCGCATGACGTAATTTATTGACTACTGCTTGTTTTAATTCACTGATACCATCAACAGCTGTATATTTAGTAAAACCTGCATTAATAGCCGCAATTGCTGCATTTTTGATATGTTGTGGTGTATCAAAATCTGGCTCACCAACACCCAAATTAATTACATCTAATCCTTGTGCTTGCATTTGCATAGCTTGCGCTGCAATTGCAAGTGTAGGCGAATCCTTTACTTGTTTGATGCGTTCTGCAAATATAATACTCATTCTAATGTTGCTCCTATAAAAAAACCATGAAAAATATATTTAAAATTATTTCTAACTATCAACCAGCCGGCGATCAACCCAATGCTATCAGATCGCTAACATCAGGCATAAAGTCACAACAACAGTACCAAATTTTATTGGGTGTCACTGGATCAGGTAAAACTTTTACCATAGCACATGTTATTGCAGAAATCTGTAAACCAACATTGATTATGGCGCCCAACAAAACTTTAGCAGCTCAATTATATGGAGAATTTAAAACCTATTTTCCCAGCAACAGTGTTGAATATTTTGTGTCATATTATGATTATTATCAACCTGAAGCTTATTTACCGGCATCAGATACTTTTATTGAAAAAGATGCCGCTATTAATGCACAAATTGAACAAATGCGCTTATCGGCAACTAAGGCTCTAATTGAGCGCCAAGATACTATTATCGTTGCCACGGTATCAGCAATTTATGGCTTAGGAGATCCTAATTCATATTTGCAAATGATATTACATTTATCGCAAGGAGAACAATATCCACAACGAAAAATTTTACAACGTTTAATCGAAATGCAATATACAAGAACTACTCAAATTCTGGAACGCGGGCAATTTCGTGCAACAGGAGAAATTATTGATATTTTTCCTGCAGATTCAGAATCACAAGCAATTCGCATAGAACTATTCGATGATGAAATTATTAAATTAGTGTGGTTTGATCCACTAACCGGTAAAATTTTACAACATATTCGTCGCATTACTATTTTTCCAGAAAATCATTATGTAACCCCTCGTGACAAAATTTTAAGCGCTATTGAATTAATTAAAGTTGAATTACAACAACGGATTCAAGAATTTACAACCGCCAATAAATTAATTGAAGCACAACGCATTGAACAGCGTACTAATTTTGATATCGAAATGATGTTGGAACTTGGTTATTGCAATGGCATTGAAAATTATTCACGTTATTTATCTGGACGCGAGGCAGGAGAAGCGCCGCCAACATTATTTGATTATTTACCGAAAGAATCTTTATTAATTTTAGATGAATCACATGTTACCGTGCCACAAATTGGCGCCATGTATCGCGGTGATCGCGCACGTAAAGAAACCTTGGTACAATACGGCTTTCGTTTACCATCAGCATTAGATAATCGCCCCTTACGTTTTGAAGAATTTACCGCTAGATCTCCACAAACTATCTATGTTTCCGCGACTCCCGGAGTTTATGAATTAGAAATCACGCCTAATATTACTGAACAATTAGTCAGGCCTACAGGTTTAGTCGATCCAAAAGTAATCATTCGTCCTGTGAGTAGTCAAATTGATGATGTATTAATGGAAATACAAACAATAATTCATCAGAAAGAACGTATTTTAATTACTACGCTAACTAAACGCATGGCTGAAGATTTAACCGATTATTTGTTGGAACAAAAAATCAAAGTACGATATTTACATTCAGATATTGATACTATTGAGCGTGTGAAAATTATTCGTGATCTTAGGTTAGGGGTGATTGATGTTTTAATTGGCATTAATTTATTACGTGAAGGGCTGGATATTCCTGAAGTATCTTTAGTTGCAATTTTAGATGCTGATAAAGAAGGCTTTTTACGTTCCGAACGCTCTTTAATTCAAACTATAGGTCGCGCAGCGCGTCATATCAATGGACGTGCAATATTATATGCAGATAAAATCACAGGATCAATGCAACGAGCTCTTAATGAAACCAATCGCCGCCGCCAAAAACAACAAGAATATAATATATTGCATAATATAACACCACAAGGCATTAAAAAAGCTATTCATGATACCATTGACAATAATATTCATATGAATGAAGAATCTCTAAATGATTTTAGTACTACAGTAACTGATCCTAAAGAAATCCTACAAGAAATTCAATTATTAAATAAAACCATGCATTTGCATGCGCAAAACATGGAATTTGAAAAAGCCGCGCAAGTACGGGACAGGATCTTGTATTTGCGCGGTTTTTTATAAATAGTTTTTATTGTATATCAATCAGATCACTTAAGAGTCTCTTAAGAAATAAATAGTACACTTAATTAATCAGAGTTAATTAAGTGAGAGTCTAAAATGGAAATCAAAAAAGAAAAATTATATTTTTATACATCAATAATCACAAATATTGAGAATATTAGTGAGAAATCATTACAGGCAGCTCAACATGTATATTGTCAAAATACATCAGACTATGAAAGTTATTTGGTTCTTGAGATAAATGTTAGGACTAAAATTGAGAATAAGTATTTGACTTCACTAATGGGTAAATCGCTTCTTAAGCAATTTGCTCTCAACATGGATAATACGGTATTTAATAAATTATATCATAATAATAATCAGATATATTTTATGGTCAATGAAGCCAAGACAGATAGCAATAATATCTTCCGTTATGGATGCCATAGAAATATGGCTACCCAATTAGTTTTGGCAGTATTTAATGAAAAAATCACCAATGATCAAAAGTGGTTCGACAAAACACGCAGATCCTATATGTTAGTACGTGATTGGGATATAATTAATGATAACACTCAGGCTACAGATATGCTTGACGATCAGAATAATAGAGTCAATCCCATTCAGGCGAATTTTCAAGAAATAAAAAAACATTTATTGAGTGTTGACAAGAAAATAAAATATCCACTTATTGCTATGTTAAAGGGTACCTATGCATTTGTTGACAACAATAACGTAATTAATAATAGTTATATTATTAATTTCATGCACAGAATATCAACAGATAATAGCTATCCATCTGAAGTGGCTCAAACTTACAGTATAGCTATTTTACAAGCACTACAACTACAATTAGAAAATATAAATTTTAAAAATTATTTATTGAAAAATCATGTAGGGATATTTCCTGTAAATTACAAGCAAAAAGTTTATAAGGATACATTTCATTATGGATTTTATAAAAATTATGGTGCAGGAGAAGGAGCACATACACAACTAATAATTGAGGCATATTTAAAGTATTTACAGTTAATTAAGAAGAAGAATCAATGCACTTTATTAGAAAAAGAGATTTTAAAAAATGATTTCACAAAGAATATTTATTGTATAAATTCATATATTCAATTAACTCTACCTGGTAAGCATACGAAAACCTTACAAATAAATGAAACAAATTTGATACAATTAAATACTAACATTAAGGACTTCGATGATCAAGCTCAATGTTGTAATCAAGTATTTATTCAACAATTACATACTCATTGTACTAACCTGACTAATTCTTCTAAGGATTATCAGTCTTATACTGATCAGATGCAACAAAGCATAGTACAGACACAAAAGATAATAAAAAATTTATCACAACAGAGTGAATTACCGGATCCTGATAATTTAATATTAAAAAAGAAAGCAGTGTCAGCAGGGACAAAAAATAATGATGGAGTTATATATAAAAAAAATATAGATGAATCTATATTGAACATGTATATGGAGCAGGTAAGTGAGATAAGCAACAATGTACAAGAGACAAGGGATAATCTGTCTCAGCAAATACTAGAGACTAAAACCGTAATCAGTAATGGTAGTGGTAGTGGCTCCAATAAATTTAGTGATTCATTAACAGAGTCAATATTTGAACGTATAATGATAATGAAGAAGGTAGATAGAAAGCAGTTAGCTGATAATATATCCCAAGAATTTTCAAAGGATGAGCTCATTAAACTACAGACATTATTGCAGCAAACGCAAAATAATAATAAGCCCCGTTTTATTGATATTAATAAGTCCAGATATTTGTTCTCGTCATTATTTATTGATAATCAAAAATCAAGCATTGAAAAGAAAAAAGAGACAGTAATTGAAAGTAAAATGCTTCATTACACAAAGTAAAAAACAGCTAGTATTTAATAAATTAATATTATATAATGGTGAAATTATAATATAATTACTGGACTAATATGAAACATTCAAGGTCAAATGAAACCTTCTTTACACAAAAGAAGGTAGAGACTGTTAATCTTGCTAACAGTTGGCATGCTGGTAAGAAAGAGAATTTTAATATAGTACATAATAATGAAGATGTTCAATTACCAGATAGTAGTGAATTTGAAGATACTGATAACATATCTTCTGAAAATGTCATATCTTATCTGAAATATTTATTGTTACATAACGAATCACCTCCAGTTCAATACATGCAACAATTAGAAAAATTATTATCAGAAGCACTTGAGATAAAAATGAAGAATCACTCCTTCAAATGTTAAATGTTATTAGATGTAGTATCTTAGGAACTGTAAAGAAATAACTTGAATATTTTTATGAGTCTTTTGTTTGAACGCAGTGAGTTTGACACATGAAAATATTCAAGTTATTTCTTTACAGTTCCTTAGACTTGATCTGACAATTTCCAGTTTTTCAGAAGTGTCTGTTAGGTCTAATTTAGCCTATAAATTTTTCCTTCCAGATCTTTTGCCAATCTATCAAAGTATAATGCCACTACTGCTGCGTCCTTTAAACTCGCTCAATAAAGGGTGAATTGTACCCAACAAAAATTTTGGTAATTTTATTGAAGTTTTTCAATAAATACTGTGTTTATTAATCACCCATTATCTAAGTTTTCGGTAACTATTCAGGATGGTTTTCCTTCTCCCTCTGGGAGAAGGTGCCCGATAGGGCGGATGAGGGTTTATCAAACACAACACATTGGTATATTTGATCCATCACAGCATCAAATTGAAATAGAATTTCATTGGTTTTATTTCTGTTGACTTGTTTTTTTTGATAATAAGATCGCTCACCTCTTGAAAACAAAGGGGGTGAATGGCATTTATTGATTACTTTAATGAAACCATGGCCAAAGTTTACAAGCGGACTTACAACGGCCGACCTTTGAGAGCTTGAGGTGTCAGTGGTCTTTCATACAGTTTAAAAATCGCAGTGTTATATTTATTAGAGTGTTTACGTGATAAGAATAATTAAAATGACCTCTCTCGATAATGCAAAAGTATTACGCAAACAAAGCACGCCAACAGAAATAAAACTATGAAACCGCCTACGATCGCGGAGATTTATGGGGCTGAAATTTCGTAGGCAATGTCCAATGGGTACATACATTGTGGATTTCATCTGCATTGAAACAATGCTCATTATTGAAATTGACGGTGGGCAACACAATGAGGGTAAACAACAAGACTACGATAAACGCCGAACAAAATTTCTGAATGAC
>CAXNCW010000050.1:0-7187 GCA_964200955.1 Legionellaceae bacterium | reverse complement strand
AATAATTAATTAATATCCCTAGATACATACCAAGCTTTTTCATAAAATAACTTTTTCGTACTAAATCAATTAACCATGATTGATATTGATCTGCATCATCAGTGCATTTAAATTTTTCTGACCAAGCAATTAATGGTCTAAACAATAATTGATTATAAATTACAATCACAAATATCATCATAATAATCGCATAAATAATTGCATAAATGTTACGCTGCGCTATAGCAACAGCTATATAAGATCCGATACCTGGTAATAAAATTTTTTGATGAGCTATGACTATTGATTCTGAAAGCACTACAAAAAACCAACTTGCAGATACAGATATCATAATATTCCATAATAAGCTTGACATCGAAAATGGCACTTCAATATGCCAGAATTTTTGCCATGCAGACAATTGCAACATTTTTGCCACTTCTTGCAAATCATTCGGTACAGATTTCAATGATTGATAAAAACCAAAAATTATATTCCATACTTGTGCGGTAAAAATTGCAAAAATTGCTGCGCACTCGGGACCCAATAAAGTATTAGGAAATAAATGCAAAAATCCAGTAGTAGTAATAGCCAAAAAACTTAAGACTGGAACTGATTGTAAAATATCAATAGATGGAATAATAATTTTTTCTGCCAGCTGATTTTTGGCTGCCAGAGCACCAATAATGAAAGTAAATATTATTGAAAATACTAAAGCAATAAATAAACGCAATGTTGTTTGCATAGCATATATAGGTAATTTATAAGGAGATAAATCAATAGATAATTCACTGCCAATATGATAAGGCATAGTCATTTCGCATTTCGCCCACCATAAAAAAAACACAATCAAAAACATTAAAATTAATAAGAGAATATCCCAACGATTAATATAGTCATCTATTTTGTTTAAATTTGTAAAATAAAAATATTTTTTTTGCACTCATTAACCTGATGATTATAAGATCAGAAGTTGTATGAAATTATGGGGTACTTAAATAATATTAGTCAACCGTTTTAGCTTTGATATTATCAAACACTCTGCAATGTTCAGCTATTAGGTTTACAATAAGTTTCTTTAATAAAAAATAAAAATATTATTGCCAAGAATAATGATAACGGCAATATTAATAATGCTGCATGATAATTTTCAATGGAAAATTGATGTATAACATTGGCTTTTGTTTTTAGTGAAGTCATATCAAGAACAATTCCCACTAATGGTTCGTATAATGCCTCGCAAATTGAATTAAAAGTATTCATGAACCCAAGTACTGTTGCAGCTAACCATAAAGGGAAAACTTCTCTAATCATTGCAAAACTTGTAAAAAATCCACTCGCCCCAAATCCAAAAATAAATAATAAAACTATCAAAACATATAAAGAGTGGGTATTACTATAAATAACTATCGTTAAACAAATAATGGCTACAAAAGTTCCAGTAAATAATATGGGTTTTCTTCGACCGATAACATCAGATAACCATCCTAACATTGGAGCACCAAAAGCAAAACCTATAAAAATACACGATACGGCTAAAGCTGCATCAGAAGATGATAAATTATAAGCTGTTTGTAAAAATGGCACCCCCCATAAACCACCAAACACTGATACTGGTGCAAAGGCTAAACCACTATATAAGGATAACCACCAAGTTTGTTTATTGAATAAAATTCTAATTAACGGTAATTGCGAAAATTTCGATTGTTCTTTAATAAAATTATTTTTCATTGGTTGTAATTGTTGTTGATCTTTAATAATCACAAAATACAAACACCCTAAGCCAATACCAATAAATCCAATCACATTTAGAGCAGCACGCCAACCAATATCATGTACTAATAAAGATAAAGGCATTTGGCCACCAACAGCGCCCAACATAGCAGCAGTCATAAACATACCAGATATCAACGCAAAATATTTTGGTGCAAACCATTGTGACGTTAATTTGAAGCATGATACTGCTGCAAATGAAGCACCAATCCCCATCATTGCCCGACTTACACAAGCCAAAGCTAATGAATCAGTTTGTGCAAATAATAAAGTACTCAAGCTACATAAAAATATTGCAAATGTTGCCAGTAATTTTAGACTATATTTATCCAAAAGTAATCCAACTGGAATTTGCATAATTAAATAAGCATAAAAATAAAATGCTGATAAATTACCTAAACCAGCACCGTTCACATGAAAAGTTTGCATTAATTCATGAGTCATAACGCTAGGAGAAACTTGAATTAAATATTTATAAAAAAAGAATCCTGCCGCGACTAACCACATAAGCCATGGATATAATTTAATCCATAATTTATTATTACTATTAATCATAATAATAAATCATTGCTTGATAATGATTTTATCACGTCATCAATTGCAAGCAATGATTTTAATAAATCCGGCATTGCATGCAATGGCCAGCTATTTGGTCCATCACTTAACGCTTGATCTGGAGATGGATGCGTTTCTATAAAGATTCCTGCAATACCAGCAGCAACTGCAGCTCGCGCTAAAATTGGGACAAACTCACGTTGCCCACCAGATGCACCATTATTTATTCCTGGCAATTGTACAGAATGGGTTGCATCATAAACCACAGGACAACCAGTGTCACGCATGATCTGTAATGAACGCATATCAGAAACTAAATTATTGTAACCAAAACTAGCACCACGTTCACACACCATAATTGATTGATTACCAGTAGCGCGTGCTTTAGTGACAACATGCTGCATTTCCCATGGTGATAAAAATTGCCCTTTTTTGATATTTATTGGTTTATTAAATTTAGCGACTTTTTGAATAAAATTAGTTTGTCGACATAAAAATGCCGGTGTTTGTAACACATCGACCACAGTCACCACTTCATCAATTGGTGTGTCTTCATGAATGTCAGTTAAAATTGGAATCTCAAACTGCTGTTTAACTTTTGCTAAAATTTCCAATCCTTTTGCCATACCTAAACCACGATAACTATTGATCGATGAGCGATTAGCTTTATCAAAAGAAGATTTATAAATAAAATTAATTTGCAACTTTGAACAAAGTGTTTTTAAATATTCAGCTGTTTCAAATGCTAATGCTTCACTTTCAATAACACACGGCCCAGCTATAAGAAACAAACGTTGTTTTAATCCAACTGTAAAATCACATAATTGCATAATTACTATACCTCTGACAAATGACACCTAAGATGATAATTACGACTAGCTAAAATAAAAGATTTAAATAATGGGTGACTATCACGTGGTGTCGATATAAACTCAGGATGAAATTGACAACCAAAAAACCATGGGTGATCAGGAATTTCAATAATTTCAACTAATGTTGCATCCTCGGAACGACCAGCAATCACTAAACCTTGCAATTTATGCAAAAGTTGATTGTTAACTTCATATCGATGCCGATGACGTTCAATAATACTGTCTTGTGAATAAATTTTATGCGCTAAAGAGTTTTTGAATATTTGACAACGTTGCTCACCAAGACGCATGGTACCACCAAGATCAGTATTAGATGCACAGTTATTAATTTTACCATCTAAAGTTAACCATTCATTAATCATTGCAATTACTGGATATGGTGTATTTTGATTGAATTCAGTAGAATTAGCATCACATAATCCTGCTACATTACGCGCATATTCTATGACTGCTATCTGCATTCCTAAACAAATTCCTAAAAATGGAATTTTATGTTCACGTGCTATCTGCACTGTTTTAATTTTGCCTTCAATTCCACGTTCACCAAACCCACCAGGAATAATTATACCATTAACGCCTTTAAATTTAACTAAATTATTATTTTCTATGCATTCAGAGTCAATATAAATAATTTCAACCTTAGTATGTGTATGAATACCTGCATGAATTAATGCTTCATGTAATGATTTATAAGCATCATTAAGATTCACATATTTCCCAACAATAGCAATTTTAATTGTTGCAGTTTGTATTTTTTCAGCAGCGACTACTGCTTGCCATTCTGTTAAATCCACTGGATTTGACTGTAATAAAAGTTTTCTCATTACAATTTCATCTAAATCCTGATGATGCAAAATCATTGGAATACTATAAATACTAGTAACATCATATAAAGAAATTACGTTATCTTGTTCAACATTAGTAAATAAAGCTATTTTTGCTCTATCATGAATCGATAAGAATTTTTCTGAACGACAAATTAATACATCTGGTTGAATGCCAATAGAACGCAACTCTTTTACAGAGTGTTGTGTCGGCTTGGTTTTGGTTTCTCCAGAAGTTGATATATATGGTACTAAGGTTAAGTGTATAAATAAGGAGTTTTGTACTCCTAGCTCCATGCGCATTTGTCTTATAGCTTCTAAAAACGGTAATGATTCAATATCGCCAACTGTACCGCCAATTTCAATTAATGCAACATCAAATCCACGCGCCCCTAAAAAAATCAAATGTCTAATTTCATTAGTAATATGCGGTATAACTTGCACTGTAGCCCCAAGATATTCACCACGTCGTTCTTTTCTTATTACTGATTCATAAACCTTACCAGAAGTAAAATTATTCAATTTTGTCATTTTAGTGCGTGTAAAGCGTTCATAATGACCTAAATCTAAATCCGTTTCAGCGCCATCAGCAGTAACAAACACTTCACCATGCTGCATAGGACTCATCGTCCCCGGATCAACATTGATATACGGATCTAATTTAATTAATGTAATCGATAATCCACGTGCTTCTAAAATTGCAGCTAAAGATGCTGCAGCAATACCTTTCCCTAATGAAGATACTACACCACCAGTTACAAAAATATAACGTGTCATAATTTACAACCCTGTTGAAAAATATTATACATATCGATTGCACAATCAGCAGATTCTATACCTTTATGTCCATGAATACCACCAATACGTTCCCAAGCTTGAGTCTCATTATCAGTAGTTAAAATGCCAAAAATCACTGGTAAAGTATGATCTAATGCTACACGTTGACAACCATAACTTACTTGTTGACAAACATAATCATAATGATTGGTTTCTCCGCGAATAACTGCACCTAAAGCAATAATTACATCAACTGTATTTTTAGTGGCTATATATTGGGCGGTTATTGGAATTTCGATTGCCCCAGGTACAGTAATTAGTACAATATTATCATTTGATACACCATATTTCAATAACCTTTGAATCGCCCCATCTTGTAATATCGCAGTAATAGGACGATTAAATAAACTTACAATAACAGCAATTTTGAGATTTTTGTACATCATTTTTTGCATAAATTATTTTACCTCAATTACAAATCTAATAAATGACCCAATTTAGTTTTTTTAGCAGTTAAATACGCACAATTTTCTGCGGTAACTGGACTTATTAAGGGTATACGTTCAGAAACTTGTAAGCCATATTTTTGCAAACAATCAATTTTATGTGGATTATTAGTTAATAATCGCAATTTGGTAATATTAAAATATTTAAGTATTTGATATGCAATCGCATAATCACGTGTATCAATTGGCAAGCCTAATTGCAAATTGGATTCCACAGTATCAAAACCTTGATCTTGTAACACATAAGCACGTAATTTATTAACCAATCCTAAACCCCGACCCTCTTGGCGCAAATAAATTATAATACCACCTTGAACTGCAATCATAGCTAATGATTGCTCTAATTGAGATCCACAATCACATCTTGCAGATGAAAAAACATCGCCAGTAATACATTCGGAATGAATACGCACTAAAGGTATCGCATCTTTTTGCTCTGATATTTTCATTAAAGCAAAATGTTCAGCAACGTCCAACTTACTATTAAACACAGTCATCATAAAATTACCATGATTTTGCAATGGAATTGTTGACTGGACAACAGCATGTACTAATGTTTCATTACTAATACGATATTGAATGATATCACTAATACTCAATTTAGGAATTTTGTGTTGTTTCGAAAAAGTTTTTAGCTGTTCACGACGGCTCATAGTACCATCATCATTCATGATTTCACAAATAACAGCTGCGGGACGCAATCCTGCAATCTTCATCAAATCGATGCTACCTTCAGTTTGACCGGGGCGCACTAGCACACCTTGTTCCCGTGCACGTAAAGGAAAAATATGTCCGGGACTAATTAAATCTTTTGCAGTACTATTAGGATCAACTGCAACACGAATAGTATGAGCTCTATCAGCTGATGAAATTCCAGTGGAAACGCCATCAGCAGCTTCAATAGACACAGTGAAAGCAGTGCCAAAAGGCGATTGATTATTTTTCACCATTAATGGTAATTGTAGTTTATCTATTAATTCTGGCGCCATTGGTAAACAGATTAAACCGCGACCAAAATTTATCATAAAATTAATTGCTTGAGAATTGATATGCTCTGCAGCAATAACTAAATCACCTTCATTTTCACGATCTTCATCATCAATTAAAATAATCATACGCCCAGCTTGTAATGCCGCAATAGCTTCAAAAACAACAGAAAAACAACTCGCCATAAACAAACCTCTCGTTTTAAATATTGGATTTTTGCATTAATTGACCAACTTGATACGCAATAATTTTTGTTAAATAATCAAATTCCACATTTATTTGTTGTCCTACTTGTAAATATTTCAAGGTAGTATGTTGCAATGTATGTGGCACTAACATGATTTTAATACCACTATCATCAATAACATTTATTGTCAAACTCACCCCATCTAAAGTAATACTACCCTTAGGGATTAAATATAAATTTGCTGGTAATAAAAAATTACCAACAGTAATATTTTGGTAATCATCAATACATTGTATTGCAATTATAATTGCAATGGTATCTATATGTCCAGTTATATAATGTCCACCAAAACGTTGTTGCATGGTTAATGCGCGTTCTAAATTAACATTAGTATTAACAACAAGATTGTTAATATTAGTACATTTTGATGTTTCTATAGAGAAGTTAAAATGCATGATATTATTAATAGATTGTGCTAATGTTAAACATATACCGTTAACGGCGATACTCTCTCCTATCACTAAATCAGACCATGTGGTTGATATTGATAATTTATCATTATTGTTATTAACTATTTGCCCTATTTGCCCAATAATGCCAGTAAACATACTGCATTCCTTATAATATAAGTATTATCAACACCATTCAACATGCATAATCATATTATCATTTTTTTTTTGCCAAAAAATTTTATGTTTTATATCAAAAATTTGCTGATTTTAATACG
>CAXNCW010000049.1:0-7218 GCA_964200955.1 Legionellaceae bacterium | reverse complement strand
ACTGCATAATGAAAAAGCTTGTGTTCTTGAGATAACTAGTACTCAAAAACCGCAAATGAATAAATTTACCACAGAAAATATTGGTTTAGGTGCATATCAGTTCTTTAGAACAAAAGATGCAGAAGTAAAAATTAATAAAATGTGGGTGTTTGAATCAATTCATGATGAAAATAAACCAAATCATATTAAATAAAATGTATGATTAAAGAAAACGGCCGCTTCAATGTAGTATTAATCGTCAACTAGACTTCCTAATAACATAGCGACGACTTTGCTAGAAATCACGTTCTAAAATTTTAATATTATTTGGCTTGAATATTGTAGCGTCAACTGGTGAAATATTTTCTGATAATATGGTATGTCTTTGATTAGATATCTGATTTTGTAACGCCAATAGGCATTCTTTTCTCAAAACATCATTAAAGTCATAGCCAGTTTTTTGCAGCATTACAATCGATACATCTTTTTTTGCATCAATCAATCGTTTAATTGCATCTTGGATTAAAGGATCGTTCTTCATATTCTTATCATCATTGTCTAAACACATAACAACTTTATTATTTAATTGATCTAATGCCACATTTTTAAAATTACTTTTACCAAGTACCGCCAAAACTTTTGCTTGGTGGTCATGTTCTAAAATACTTAATCCCGTTTCAATTCCTTCAGTTAGATAAGTAACTTTACTAGTTGAAGATTTATTCAAATCAATAACACAACCTTTAATAGAACCATATGTTTGTTTAATAATATTAGATTTTTCGTCTTTATCACCCGTCATAGGATCTAAACAAATCACTTGCACATGATTGACTTCACCTGACTCATTCCTGGCTATGGCTAATAATGCTGGCACATGTGTTGTCTTTGAACCATGCAAGGTACTTATCTTGGGAAGAAAGCGCAGATCAGCATTTTCAAAATTATTTACTTTGCGGTAATTTTTTAAATAAAATTCTGCTAGCGTACCTTTAATTGGCAAACTTTTCTCAACTAATTTTTTAGCATAATCGGTTTTATTATTAGAGCGTGGAATTTTTGGTGTATTGGTAGTTTTTTCATTGGCTTTGGTTGTATGTAATTGATACGCAGATTTTTTATTGACGGCTAATTGTTGAGCTCGGTTGGATAATCGCTTAACCAGTGCTTGTTTATTATCGGTATAAATAGTTGCTTGAGTTGATGCGCGACTGATATCAATTTCATGTGATCGATGATTGGTAGCTTGCGTTCTGGTTGATAATTCTAAAGCTATTACAAATTTTGATGTTGCGCCTTGAACTCCATAGGCGGTATTTGTATAAGCATAATCCCAGTGACTATCGTGTTTTTCATTGAGTTTAATTTCTAGAGAATTTTTATCATTGATTAGCCAGGCTTTATTTTGATCTATTTTTGAAATGGTATATTCAGTATTTGCAATATGTCCGCGTTGTTCATTAGTTAATCGCAATTTAATGCGATCGCCAACTGCTAATTGGCAAGACTCTGCTTGATAAACTGACATTTTAGATTTAATTGCAATCTTAGCTGGATCAATAGTAAATTTATTGCAGGTGCTTGAACTACAATTCAAAAGATTTTTTTCAGCATCACAAGCAAACACAGTAAAATAATCCTCTTTTTTAGCGACTGCAAAATCACGACCAAAACGTAACACATCGCCAGGAGTATAATTTTTTGCTTGCAATAGATCGGCTTTCTCTAAGTTTTTGCTAACAAGTCGCTGACATACAATATTTTCTTGCGCAACAATTCCTTGTTGTTTTAATTCATTACGGATCAATGCATTAATTTCGCGTCTATCTTCATGAGTATGTGCTATTACTAGTGTTTGTTGTTGATATTTTGGAATACGAGTTAAGAAATCTTGAGCCATAGCTTGATAAATTTCAGGTTTATTATTGATTTCAATAATTGATGTAGTGGGATAAGGCTTAGAGTCGGCTTCGCGTTTAATATAATTCTCTGGATTAATTTTTTCTAATCGTTCGATTGATTGACTAATTTCTTGTTTGCTTGCATGAATAACAGCTTGTTTTAGATCTGAATTAGGATTTTGACGTAAGATATCCTGCATAAAAGCAACTTTTTGGGTTTTAGTCGATATGGTTAATTCATGTGGGATGCCGCTAGCAATAGATTGTAATTGAGTCACATCGCCTGTAAAAATTGCTCTCGCGTTCGAATCAATTACCCGTTGTTGAATTGCTGCATAGTGTTGATTGCCGATCATCGAGGCTTCATCAATAATAAATAGTGTTTTTTCTGAGTACTTATTTTCATTAATTAAGAATCGATCAATAGTCATAGACTCAATTCCATTATGGCTTAATTCTAATTTTGCTTGATGCGTTGGTGCTAACCCAATGAGTTTAAAATTTTTCTGTTGTGCTAGATTCTGTAATTCCTGCATCATAGTGGTTTTACCAACGCCAGCGAGTCCTTGAACCGAAACAAAGCGATCGACTGTGGTTAAAGCTAAACTAATGGCGTTTTTTTGTCCTAATGTTAATTTTTCAGGCAATGACGATAATTGCTCAGGCTTAAAAATAGGATCAACTTTACCTTGTTCGCCCAAGTTATTTTGAATGATTTTTTGCTCAAGTTGTAATACTTCTTTGGTTGTCCAATAAGTGCCGGAGTGAATTAATTCGCCATTATTTGATTTCTCAGTAATAATTTTTTCAATATCATTTACTGTGGTTTTGCCTAATACGTATTGCATGGCCTTTGTCAGTAAATCCTGATGTTTAAACGCGGCTTCACGTTCCCCAAGTTTGGCTAATGCATAAGATAAAGCTAATTCGGCGATATGATCAGGATTGTTGGTATCGATTGCGCTTGCGAGAATATTTAAATCTTTGCGGATCACAGCATCAGCATACGCTTTGTCACGATAAATTAAGCTAGGTTCCGATTCGGCAATATCAGTAATAGTCCAAGTAATCTGTGCTTTGTCACATTGTTGTTGAGATTTATTAATATCTTGCGTAAACCATTTAATTTTTGGTGCAACTTCTGCTAATTCAGCCAAACTATTTTTATTGGCTTGCTGATTATTAAATGCTATCAAAGCAAGTTCTGATTTAGATGCTACTTGATTGGGACGTTTAACATAATCATGATCTAGTGATAAATCAGCTAATTCTTGATTAGAAAAATACAATTTTTTATTATTGTAGTTTAGATAAGCACCATCTTGTTGCAATGCATGCACGATGAACTGGCTACCTTTATCTATTTTTGCACGAACAATTAAAATATTCTTTTCAGTAAGTAATCGATCACCAACAGATAATTCTAATGCTTTTGTTTTGGTGACTTGGAACAAATTATGAGCTGACAATGCTATTGTTTGTTGTTTACCTTGGGCGTCTACGATATGAATCATTTGATTTTCTTTGGCTATAATTCGGTGATTGGTTTGACCACGAGCATAAGGATTTAATGTGATTTGATCACCAATTTCATAAAATTGCACATGCTTTTTCTGTGCATCGCTTAATGTTTGTGTTGATAATGTTTGAACTGATTTACTTTGAATCGATAATACGCCGCTTTCTTTTAAAGCAGTACGGATTTTATCGGTTAATTCAATTTGGTCTTTACGGTTTAATGCAATAATTTGTATTTGTTGCTGTTTTTCTTGCGACAAATTGGCATAATGACGCGCTAAATCATCATGTGGATTTGAAGATTGCGCCATATCGAAAATAACATTAATTGCTTTTGTAGTCGATTGTTTGCTTTGTAATCCCGAGTCTTTCAATGCTTTGATAGGGCTGCCAGCGCAAAAGCCTTCTGTAGAGCGGGTATTATTTAATAGGACTAGTTTACCTTGCCCGTGCTTAGCAATGTTATCTAGGTCACTTAAATCTTGATATGATAATTTTTGCGCATCATGAACAATAATATAAGGCGATGATTGTTCCTTATAGCGTGATTTAAAACCAGCAACCGTATGTACTAAATCTTCTTTGAAGATATTTTGTAATCACTTCCAAACTGTAGACGTATCACGCGAGACCGAATCACCTAATTGATTGGCTTGTAATCTGCCAATGTGTAAAACATATGCATTAAAGCCATTTTCTTCAGCAGTACGCACTAAATCATTAATTAAATTTTTCTCATTTGCACGACCCATGACATCGATCAGTTGCAAGCGATCGTCTTTATTAGCCGCTTTAAATTGTTTTACAAATTGTTTTTCCTGTGTCATTAATGAATCCGTCGTATAATATTCTAATTCTTTACCTAGTAATTGTTTATGTTGAATTTTTTCATTGATCGCTTGCTCAATTTCATCATGGGCAATATGCCCAGCAGCAAACATAAAAGCTTGTCGCACGATGTCGCAATGCTTAATTTGCGTATTAAACCGCGCTAGATGGTTCAGCGCATCATTAACCGCCAGTGTCGCATTGTCGCTGACTTTACTTAGGTTTGGTGTATTCATTTTTCCTTTAGTTAAATTTTTAGATGAATTAATTAAATCGTGCAAATCAACATCATGTATTTTAGCATCTGCTTGCCAATACATATGGAGTGATTGATGATCAATATCACCTTTAAAACGCCGTGTATCTAAAGTTGCTTTTTCCGCTGCTTTGGCGCTACTAAAATTCATTTCTTTTAATCGTTGAACAATTTGGCTGCGTCGCTTGGAAGATTTGGTAATGAATGCTTGCGGTACTCCCTGAATTTCAAAATTACCGTATTGATCTTTAATTTCGATGTTATAGCCTAAATCTGTCACTTGTTTCGCTAATGTTGATGTATAAATCAAACCAAAATAATGCTGATTGTTATATAAAATTTCTCTAAAACCATTATCCAAATTATCTTTATCATGTTTAGTGCGTGATGACAGTGCACGCCATGCACCATCATTACGCTGCGTCATATTTAAAATAACGCAATGATCATGTAATTGTGGATCGAGTTCACGTGAAGTCGTATGTTGAAATTGTGCAATCACTAGATTATTAGTTTTTTCAAAAAGAATTTGTTTATTCGTGGTTATACGCGCCTCAGCAGCCATACTTTCAATCCGATTTAACGTTTCTTTGACAGCTAAATTATGTGCTGTTAATAATCTTTGATCACCACCAACTAAGGCTAAAATAGACACTGATTTTGGCGCAGATAAGGTAACATCAGCACCTGGTCGGTGTTTTAATTCACCATCAAGCATAATGCCTAATTGCTGACCGGTAGGTAATGAACCTTTGAGTAAATTTAAAAATTGTTGTGGGTTAACTTGGCCAGATAAGCTAAGATTATCGGCGCCTTTGCCATGCCAAGCTGTTGATTTTTCTAATTCCTCTTTATCCGATAAATAATAGTTATCAGTACCAATGTGATAATGGCCAGCACTGGTTGCGCTTTTAATTGGTTGTATAGAGAGCATAATTCTTCCTTAGAAGAGTTAGCCATCCATGGTGGGTTAGAGCTGACGTGGTCAAATTATTATGTCATTGAACCAACAATCAACTCTTCTTTTAATACAATTTGCTCTCATTAGCATAGTTGATTTTTTTTAATTTTGCTATAATATACATTAGTCATCCCAAGTTGGTGCGCCTTCTTGGACCCGGTGTGCCTGTGCTACCGGGTTTTCTATTTTAGAGACTACAAAATTGCAAAAAAGACGTGTTCAGTGCTTTGTTGACGGGTTTAATCTGTATCATGCTATTGATGATTTAAAAATTAACTATTTAAAATGGCTTGATCTTAATAAGTTAACTAACGCATTCATTAAACCTTCACAAGAAACACTCGAGTCAGTTTTCTACTTCTCAGCTTATCCAACTTGGTTAGAAGGCCCATATAGACGATATCAAGTTTATGTACAAGCCTTGGAATCAATTGGCGTCACTGCTATTATTGGCCACTTCAAGGAAAAACAAAAAAAATGCCTTAAATGTAAGGTCAAATGGCAAGCTCATGAAGAAAAGCAAAGTGATGTTAACTTCGCGATTCATTTACTCCACCAAGCACACACTAATGGATTTGATAAAGCATTTTTAGTTACTGCAGATTCAGATTTATGTCCTGTTATTAATTTAATTTTAGAATCATTTCCAGAAAAAGAATTAGTCATTCTAACACCACCTAATCGATATCAAATTGCTCGGGAAATTCGCAGTAAAGTAACAACGATAAAAATAAAACAAAAACATTTAATGGCTAGCCTGATGCTTGAAAATATCTATAACGAAGCACAACAATTAATCTGCGTAAGACCTACAGAATATACACCACAATAATTGATCTATATCAAAGTCTGGTTTCCTCATAAATTAAAGATGCATTAGCTTCTTCAATTTGTTGGCTTACATTACTAACTGGCGCTTTATTATTTACATCCATATCCACAGCTATTTTTGATGCAGTTTCTTCAAATGCCTGAATCTTTCGTACTTCGTCTGCAACTGCAGGATTATTTTGTGCTGCTAACGCTGCATGATTAATTTTTTCTAGGGCATCAAAATCAATAACTCGTTCAATTAGTGGCTCAATAATAGGATCTCGATGCAAATATTTGTTCTTAATTTTAGCGATGGGATGATCCCCAACTAACCTGACATAACATTCCAAATCTTCTAATGTCATAATTGAACCTGGATCAACCGTTAATCTGGTAGTACGTTGCGTGCCAATTGTATTACCATCACACATAGCATTGGGTCCATAAGATTGGCTTTCACGCACTTCTTCAATCACCTGTTCACCTAAATCTTGTGCTACCCATTTAGCCACACGACTTTTGGGGCTTCTAAAATAGATCGATGTGTTTAATAAATCGGTAATGGCATGACCTTCATGATTGCCATAAAGAAATTCAAGTTGCGCAATTGATTGCACGCCTATCGCCACACAACCACCAAACTTACGAATATCAGCAACTGTATCAGATAGCATTTCTAGTCGCTGAAGACTTGCTAATTCATCCATAATTAACCAAATACGTTTGCCATTATTGGGTTTTAGAGATTGAATGCCTTGCATCGCCAATCCTAACCACAATGAGATCAGTGGCTTAATTTCTTTGTGATATTTTGATCTGGAGGTAATAAATAACCAACCACTTTGATTGTGTGCTGTCTCCACCCATTGTCGTATTGAAAATGTAGGTTTGCCTTGAGCATCTAATCCTTGTAAAAATCGTAGTGACTTTGTATAAGTCGCTAACACTGATTTGATTGAAAT